>JALYPE010000639.1 GCA_030856525.1 Pseudomonadota bacterium
ATCGAGAACGGAATGCGCAGGATCGACGCAAACAACGGCACCGTGGCCAGCACCACGATCAGGCTTACCACGTTGCCCAGGTACATGCTCGCGATCAGGCCCCAGACAAAATCATGCTGCTCGACGAACAGCGTCGGCCCTGGGTGCAAGCCCCAGATCATCAGGCCACCGAGCATCACCGCAGCGGTCGCCGAACCGGGAATGCCCAGAGTCAGCATTGGCAGCAGGGCGCTGGTGCCGGCGGCGTGGTCGGCGGTTTCCGGGGCGATCACGCCTTCCAGTTCACCCTTGCCGAAGTTCTCGCGGTTTTTCGAAAAACGCCGCGCCAGGCTGTAACTCATGAACGACGCCGCCGTTGGCCCGCCCGGGGTGATGCCCATCCAGCAACCGACCAGCGTGCTGCGAACGATGGTCCACCAGTAACGTGGCAGCTTGGCCCACGTGCGCAAAATCACCATCGGCGTGATGCGCGCATGCTCGCCGCGAAACACCAGGCCTTCCTCGACTGTGCAAAGAATTTCACCGATGCCGAACAGACCGATCACGGCCACTTCGAAGCTGATGCCGGTCATCAGGATCGGCTGGTCGAAGGTCAGGCGCAGGTTGCCGGACACCGTGTCCATACCGACCGCCGCCATGGCAAAACCGATCATCATCGCCACCACGGTTTTCAGCGGTGGATTTTTGCTCATGCCGATGAACGTGCAGAACGCCAGCAAGTACACCGCAAAGAACTCCGGCGAACTGAACGACATGGCGAATTCGGCAATGCGCGTCGACAGGAAAGTCAGCAGCAACACCCCGGCCAGCGCGCCAATCAGGGCGGAACTGAACGCCGCCGTCAGTGCTTCGGCGGCACGGCCTTCGCGGGCCATCGGGTAGCCGTCGAAAGTGGTCGCCACCGATGAGGGCTCGCCGGGAATATTGAACAGAATCGAGGTGATCGAGCCGCCGAACAGCGCGCCCCAGTACATGCACGACAGCAGAATGATCGCCGACACCGGCGACATGGTGAACGTCAGCGGCAGCAGCAACGCCACGCCATTCGGGGCGCCGAGGCCGGGCAGTACGCCGACCAGAATGCCCAGCAGCACACCGATCACCATCAGGCCGATGTGGCCCGGGGTGAGGATCAGGTTCATGCCTTGCAGCAGAGAATCGAACTCGCTCATTTCAAATATCTCCCGGCCTGGGCAATCCAGTCGCCTAATGGGCCGGCATCCAGCGGGACCTTGAACCACAGCGCGAAAATCAGGTAGCTGGCAAGCACCGCGCCAAGAGAAATCGCCGCGATCTTCCATTTGCTGTAGGGCGTGTCGCGCGCCTTGTCACTCCACATGAACCATGCAATGAAGCAGGCCGAAGCCAGGTAGATGCCCACGAACGGCATCGCCGCGACAAACAGGGCGATCGGGATAAACACTGACAGCACTTGGCGGAACGCACTGCGGCTAACGAACGAGATACCCAGCGCGTTCCAGCGCACCAGCGTCAATACGCCGTTGCCCAGGCTGGCGGCGCTCAACAGCAGGCCGATGTAGAAGGGGAAATAACCCGGCTCAGGGCCGGAATCGCCCCAGCCGATACCCTGTTCGACGCTGCCGAACATCACCACCACACCGATCAGGGTGGTGAAGAGTGTCAGGCCGAGTTCGACCCAGCGGGTACCGACCAGCGCGGGTGAATCCGAAGATTGGGACATGGAACACCTCCAGCAAATGACGGCCGTGCGCGAGCGAACGGCCGCAGGCGGCTCAGTTTTTCAGCCAGCCGGCTTCCTTGAAAACCGGGGTGACGCGGGCGGTGTCTTTCTCGATGTAGGCGGTCAACGGCTCGCCTTCGAGGAAGGTCGGCACCAACGCGTTCTGTTTGACGTACGCTTTGAACTCCGGCGTTTCGGTGACTTTGCGCATCAGCTCGACATAGAACGCGCGCTGTTCAGCGGTGACTTCGCCGGGCATGAACACGGTGCGCGGGAAGCGGTATTGATCGATACCCAGGCCCTGTTCTTGACAGGTTGGAACGTCGGCCCAGGATTTGTCGCCCGCGACTTTGTCGGTGTAGGTCATGCGCTCTTTACTGAACACGCACAGCGGTTCGATCTGATTGCCGCGCCATTGGCTGATGCTTTCGCTGGGATTGTTGACGTTGGCAGCGATGTGTTTGCCGGCGAGTTGCGTCGCCGCTTCACTGCCGCTTTTGAACGGGATGTACACCAGTTTGCTGTGGTTGGTCTGGTTCAGCAGCAGGGTCAGGGTTTGATCGACGTCCTTGGACTGGCTGCCGCCCATGCGCATTTTCGACGGGTCAGCCTTGGCCGCTTCGTAGAAACCCTTGGCATCTTTCCAGGGTGCATCCTTGTAGCTCCAGAGAATGAAGTCATCCTCGGCCACGGCGGCGACGGGCGTCAGTTCCTGCCATTGATAACCGAGCTTGGACACCAGCGGCAGCAGATAAATGTTGTTGGTGCCGATCACCAGCTTTTCCGGATCGCCCTTGTTCATTTTCAGATCGAGAAACGCTTCGGCACCATTGCCGCCGCCCTTGTTGAGGACGATGGTATTGACGTCGAGCA
>JALYPE010000642.1 GCA_030856525.1 Pseudomonadota bacterium
CCAACAAACCCTAAGCGCCTAAGACATAGCCATCGCCAGCAGGCCAGCGCCTACAGCGGACCGAGTACACCTTGGAAAATCCGACAAAACCCAAATCAGTCTTCGCGAGCAAGCTTCGCTCCTACAAGGACTGGATACATAGCCAGATCCCTATGCACCATGGACGCTCCCCTCTCTCATTTGCGAACGACCTCAAATCGGCCAATGCCGCGCAAACACCGGGGCTAGCGTCGGGTGCCGGTCGATTCGCTCAAGCCAAGCGAAAAAACCCGGCCGCGTGTTGCGCAAATGCTCCCGGCTCCCCGCCCACCGACTGACTACCGCCGCCAACACGTCCAGCGCGCCCGGCGTTTCATCGCCCAAATACAACTCGCCCGAAAACTGATCGGCAAACACCTCCCAACTCCAGTGCAATCGAGTGCGCGCACCGGCCATGAGATTGTCCATGGACGCTTGATCCGCCTCGGCGAGCCAGCGCTCCGGGTAATCGATGACGCCGATGGCGGCGTAGCAATTGCTGACGATAAAGGCCAGGCCACGAATCGCCTGATCGCGCTCGGTAGTCTCTTTGGGCAGTAAATCCGACTTGGGGAACGCCAGGCCAAGATGAATCAGGATCGCCGCGCTCTCGGTGAGAATGCTGCCATCGGGCAATTGCAGTGTCGGAATCTGCTTGAGCGGATTGAGTTTTTCCAGCGCTGTCGCCGATTCAGGAGATGATTCGACGTCAATGAAGCGATAAGGAATCTCGCACAGCTCAAGTGCGGCTTCAATCGCAGCGGCGCCGGAATTCTGGTGCCCATAAAGTTGGTACATAAACACCTCCAATGGCGATCCCGTCGTTGTAGCAGCTGACTGTGGGCCTGCCGAAAAATTTCTTTTTTTCGCACTGCATCCAAATCGCGATCCGACGGGTAGTATCTGTAGCAGCCCCTGATGCTGCCGAGCGGGTTACCCACTTTCGGAGAAAACATCATGAACGCCAGACAACTGTTTTGCCTCGCCGGTCTGTTTGCCGCCATCCCGGCAGCCTACGCCCAGACCATGCTGCCCGACACCATCAAAGTGCCCGATGGCCACAAGGTCTCGATGGAAACCACCGGCGTCGGCGAAATCACTTACGAATGCCGCGACAAGGCGAACGCGGCCGGTCAGACCGAATGGGTGTTTGTCGGCCCCAAAGCTGTACTCAATGATCGCAGCGGCAAGCAGGTCGGCACCTACTTCGGCCCGCCCGCGACCTGGCAAGCCAAAGACGGTTCGAAAGTGACCGGCACGCAACTGGCTGTGGCGCCGTCGAGCGCCGGCAATCTGCCGTATCAGTTGGTCAAGGCCAATCCTGCCGAAGGCAAAGGCGCGATGACCGGCGTGAGTTACATCCAGCGCGTCGCGCTCAAGGGCGGCGTGGCGCCAAGTGCCGAGTGCACGGCGGCCAACAAGGGCAAGCAGGAAGTGGTGAAGTATCAGGCGGACTATATTTTCTGGTCGCAGTCCTGATGCCCTGAGGTGTTGTGTCAGCCGTGCTCGTACCGGCTGACACACACCTTCGCCCCGACAGTTGCGGAATTGTTTGCTAGATTGCATGGGTATCCACCTCTGACGGCTGAGCTCTGTGTCCTTGCCTGAATCGAATTTTGATTACGAAGCCCGTCTGGCCGCCTGCGCACGCGGTGAGCGTCTGGCCTTGCGGGATTTGTATGTGCAGGAGAGCCCCCGCTTGTTGGGAGTGGCCAAGCGACTGGTGCGCGACACGGCGCTGGCCGAAGACATCGTGCACGACGCCTTCCTGAAAATCTGGGCAGGCGCTGGCGCCTTCGACCCGTCACGGGGATCGGCGCGCGGCTGGATGTTCACCGTGACCCGGCATCTGGCGCTCAATTTTCTGCGCGACAACAGCCGCGAAGTGTACGGCGAGGTTGCCGAGCATGAGCAGGAACACGCGGAAAGCTTTGATCCCCAGGTGCATTCTTCACGCATTCATGGGTGTCTGGAGCAACTGGAACCGGCGCGACGTAGCTGCATCGTGCATGCCTACGTCGACGGTTATTCCCACGCCGAAATTGCAGACAAACTCGGCACCCCGCTGGGCACCGTCAAAGCCTGGATCAAGCGGAGCCTGACGGCATTGCGGGAGTGCATGGGATGATCACCGGACCGGCGAATGAAACACCGGAAGAACTCGACGAACTCGCCAGCGAATACGTACTGGGCACGCTCCCGGCGCAACGGCGTATCGAGGTGCAGCAGCGCCTTGAAACCGATAATGAATTACGCAGCGCCGTCGACACCTGGGAACGTCGCTTGCTCGGCCTGACCGAACTGGCCGAACCGCAGACGCCGTCACCTCACCTCTGGCAGCGCATCGAGCGCAGCGTGCAGGGCTTCAACCGTGCACCGACAGACGCGACCGTTGTGGCGTCATCCTGGTGGAATCTGCTGCCGCTGTGGCGTGGACTCGCCGGTGCGGGTCTGGCCGCGACTTTGCTGCTGGGTGCTCTGATGTTGACGCAGACCACGGTCAAACCGACCTACCTTGTGGTGCTGGTCGCGCCGCAGGACAAGGCACCAGGCTGGGTGATTCAGGCCAGCAATCCGAAGGAAATCCAGCTGATTCCGCTGGGCGCGTTTGAACTACCGGCCGACAAGGCACTGGAGTTCTGGACCAAGGGTACGGACTGGCAAGGACCGGTTTCGCTCGGTCTGGTCAAACCCGGGCAGACGCTCACTGTGCCGCTGGACAAGTTGCCGCCGCTGCAAGCGGATCAGCTATTCGAATTAACGCTGGAAAACCCCACTGGCTCACCGACCGGCAAACCAACCGGCCCGATTCAGGCCATCGGCCGCGCGGTGAAGGTGATCTGATCAGCGCCAAGCAGCACGTCTGCAGGAGCACGCTTGCTCGCTCCTGCAGAAGCTCGGTGGTAGCTGGATAATGCGAGCCACTGTGGGAGCCAGCCTGCTGGCGATGGCCGTCTACCGTAACGCCTTATCCCTGAAAACACGCAGCGCCTTTGAGACCATCG
>JALYPE010000650.1 GCA_030856525.1 Pseudomonadota bacterium
AGTCATAGCCGTGGCAGGGCTGCTCTGCGATCAGTGCCAGCAGCAGCAACTTCAGGTCGCCCGGGGCGAAGACGCGCGGGCCACGACCGCCGCGTTCGCGACCCGGTCGCTTTTCAAAGCCGTCGCGGCCATCACCGTGTTCGCGGTGGGGGGAATGATGGTCTCTCATTTTGCTTTCTCTTCGTCGTGTTTAGATACAACTTAAGATATATCTTAACGATTTGGCAAGCGCTGCGATGAAAGGGCAGGGTGGCTCCGACGAACGGAAGACAGGCCGTGACGACCACCGACACACGTCCAAAAATGTGCAAAGAGCATTTTTTTGAGTCTTTTCCGAAAAGCGCTGAAAATTTAAAGTAATGACTCTAAAGTTTTAGGGTTAATATTCTAAATATCTCTCAAGGGCCCGCACTAGTTGAGATTTTTTGCTGTCTGTTTTTTTCCATAAAACTGTATGTAGGTCGTAACTTACAGCCACTTTCAGGTATTTAAAGTTTTCCTTCTTTTTTCGTTCCGGGCGCGAGGTTGTTTAACTACGTGCTTGAGCGAAGTTGCCTGCTTACATTTGAGATGAATAAGTCGAACATGCCCTGGCGTTGACCGGCGAATAACTTACTTGCACTGACAAGCAAGTATTTGCTGATTCAATGAATCGACCCTCTAAAGAAAACAGGTACTGATCATGTTCAAGAAATTCGCAATCGCTGCTCCATTGGCCGTTCTGGCATTGAGTTCGTCTGCGGTGTTCGCCGCCGGCGAAGCTGCTCACTCCATCAGCATTGTGGCTCATGTGCCCACCAACAGCTTCTACGTGCTGCCTGTCGATCCTGATCTGGTCACCAAGGACCAGGACATGAGCTTCGAGGAATCGTCCAACTCGATGAAGAAAATTGAAAGTTTCTTCGACGTACGTAACAGCAACGGCTCGGTACATGCCAGCCTGGCTTATATGCCAAAACTGTATGCGGGTGCCTCAGTTATCCCACTTAAAGTTGAAATGAATGGCACTGAACTCTCGCTCACGCCGCAACAGATCGTGGGCGAAGAAGAATCCAATGCGAACTATCGCGCGCCATTCAAGATCAGCGCCGTGGGTACCACATTCAATCCGGGTGATTACACCGGCACCGTGGCCATGACCTTCGATGCGGTTTTGCCCGTCGGGCCGTGATCGAGCAATTGCGCAATAAGCGCTGACGGTCCAGTCAGCGATCACCGGCGGGGTAGACAGTTGTTTGCCCCACCGGACTCCAACGTGTTCGAACCAAGAGTAAGAGTTCATGTTCCCGATGACACCCATCGCGGCCGCGCTTGCATTGATGTTGTGTGCCAGTGCTGTGGCGGCGCCCGTTTCATCCGTCGGTACAACTCCACGCAGCCTGCTGGCTCAGGCCAAAGGTCTGCCGGCGGATTTCGAGGAGCATTTTTTCGATGTGCCCCTGGCGGTTCGGGTAGAGCTCGATCAACAGCCATTGGGCGAAGCGATGGTTGTATTGTCGCGTGACGATCGCATCACTTTGCTCGAATTCACTGACACCAGTGAAAACCGTTTTGGCGCGGCCGAGCGGGAGAAGTGGGCGAGTTATCTCAAGCCGGGCGTATTGCTGGGGGCCTGCACCGGTTCGTGTCCCGATCAGGTCCTGGCGGTGCACTACAACCTGGAAAACTCGCTGGTCTCGATTCTCACTGAAAATGCCGAGCGCGATCTTGAAGCCAAGCGTTATTTCGAGCAGCCAAGCGGCGGCAGCAGTGGGCTGATGCTACGCAACCAGCTCAATCTCAATGGCGGCCAGGACCAGAACCTCGGTGGACGTTACGGCCTGGAAGCCAGCGCCAGCGTGGGTAACTGGAGCCAGACCCTCAATTTGCAGATGGCCCGCCTCGGCGGCGCGGATACTCAGCTCTACCATGCAGTGCATGAGCTCTACACCCAGCGCGAACTGCAAGGCAGTTTTCTGCGCCTGGGCTTTTTCACCCCCAATTCCGAAGGGCTGACCCGCCAACCACGCACGTTTGGCACCAGTCCCGATACCGCAGTCGGCGTCATGTACGGCAGCTCCGACAGCCTGGCCATCAACAGTCCGATGCCCAGCGTTTACCCGATCTACGTCACGGCCAATCGCCAGGGATCGGTGGAGATCTATCGCGACGGTCTGTTGATCAACACCCAAGCGGTGCCCGCCGGTTTGCAGACCCTCGACACCCGACCGTTGCCGGGCGGCATCTACGAGGTGGAAGTGCGCCTGGTGGAAGACGGTCAGATCACCTCGACGACCCAAGAGCTGGTGTACAAGCCCAGTAACTGGCGCAACCTTGACGAACGCTGGCGCTACAACGTGTTTGCCGGGGAAGAAAGCAAGCTGTTCAGCAACTGGGATCAGCAGTCCAGTAGCGGCGCAACGGCTGGGGCTTCGGTCAATTACTTGCTGCATCCGCGAGTGATTGTCGGCCTGTCCGCGCGGCAGGTTCGTGGAAAACTGCAATACGGCAGTTCCGTTGACTGGACCCTGGCCAATCAGCTCAGCCTGTACGCCAACGTTTACCAGACTCAGGATCACGGCACCGGCCTGGACCTGCAGAGCCTCTATAACTACGGCTCTGGCAGCCTGGTCATCGGTCACAACCGCAGCTGGCTGGACACCACCAACCTTTATGAAACCCTACCCGACGGCACGCGAGTCCGTCAGCGCAACGTGTTTGTCGGCGAGACCAGCAACACCTCGCTGGCGCTTAACCACCGGATCAGCAGCAAAAGTTCGCTCAGCGCCCGGGTCTCCCACAGCGAGGGCAACGTTGCGGGCGTCGGCGTGGATCTGGGCTGGAACCAGCGCACCGTGTTGTTCGGCAGCGATGGCAACTGGCGGCTTTCGGTGTTCGACCGGCCCGGCAGCTACAGCAGTGGCAGTGCGCGCAATCGCGGCATCGACTTGAGCATCAACCTGGCCTTGGGCGCGCCCGGCCAGCAGATTACCGGGAGCATTGGCTCGCGCACCGCCCGCGACGGTGGGCGCGACAACAATGCGTCGATCGGCTGGCGTAAAGACCTGAAAGATCATGTGCTGCAAAACGTCTCGGTGACAGCGCTCACCGACACCTACGGCATCGGCGTGTCCAGCCTGGCGAACTTTCGTACGGACACCGTCAGTGGCGATGGCTTCGTCCAGCGTTCGTCCTACAACGGTAACTTCACCGGTGGCCTGAACCTGGACAGCACCCTGGCCGTGGGCGGACAGCAGATGTTGTTGACCAGCCAGCATGAGATGCGCGGCGCCGGCCTGATCGTCGATGTCGAGTCGGACATTGCTGACATTACCCTGCGCGCCGACGACTACAGCGGCAGCAGCGCGGCCTTGAAACCGGGGCGCAATTTCATCCCGATCACCGCGTATCAAAACAGCTCGGTGAGTTTCGACTTCGACGGCAACCATGTGCCCGCCGCCACCATCGAACCGGCACGCACCCGCTATCACCTGAACAAGGGTGGGGTGGGGTATCGCAAGATTCGCGTGATGAAAACCCTCACCGTGCTCGGCCGGCTGGTCGATGCCCGAGGGCAACCGCTCAAAGGCCACCACGTGATCAACCACGCCAGTCGCGGGGTGACGGAAGTCGACGGCTTTTTCTCGATGGAAATGAACGCGGGCTCGCCGACGCTGGAAGTGCGCCAGGGCGATCAACTGTTGTGTCAGTTCCGCCTCGATGCGAGCCGTCATCGCAGTGAAAACAATGTGCTGATGATCGGTGACCTGCGCTGCACGCCGGACACGTTGGCCGACGTCACGTCCACCGAAGAGAAGGCGGGTTAACGATGAACAAATCCTTATGTTGGCTGGGCTTGTTGGCGGTGTTGCTCACACCGGCAGCGCACGGTGTGAGCAAGGAAATCAGGGCCAGATTTGCCCCGGATCCAGCGCAACCGAACAAAAACGTCTTCATCAATCAGACGCCGAACAGCGGCTACTGCGCAGACTATCCCGCCGAGTGTCGAAGCAATCAAATGTTCAGTATTCAGCTGCCCATCCGACTCACCTCGAAACGGGCGATCACGGTAGGCAACGGCGCCAAGATACTGGTACCGGCGAACTGGCGGCGGCTGACGGTGAGAAATGCCGAGACCCAGCGCGAGGAAACCCTGGAGGTCCGAATTGTGGGGGTGGGCTCCAGATACATCCTCAGTGATTCAGCCGCCAGCCTGACGGAGGCCAGCAACGATCGCGAAGGCCATCAGAAACTCTGGATCGGCAGCAGCTGGGTTAATGCGCCGTCCCCTTGCGTGTACAGCGGCGTGGGCTCATACGGCTCTCATAGCTACCAGTTTTTCTGGAAGACGCCACAGAATGCGCACTACATCAAGAGGACCTACGTGACCATCC
>JALYPE010000661.1 GCA_030856525.1 Pseudomonadota bacterium
GCCAAGGGTGGCGAGGAATTCGCCACTCTGACGGTCGAAAATCAGGGTCGGCGCCATGGATGAGCGCGGACGTTTGCCGGGTTCGATGCGGTTGGCGACTTTCTGTCCGTTCTCTTCGGGGATGAACGAAAAGTCGGTCATCTGATTGTTGAGCAAAAAGCCCTGAACCATCAGGTGCGAGCCGAACGCCGATTCGACCGTGGTAGTCATCGACACTGCGCCGCCGGCGTCATCGACCGCCACCACTTGCGAGGTTGAAATACGCATCGGCGACCGGTCCGGTGCGTAGGCGACCTGAATGCCCGGTGGCGTGCCAGGTTTGGCCATGCCCATGCTGCGATCGCCGATCAGGGCGGCGCGGCTGGCCAGATAACCTGGGTCCACCAGACCTTTGACCGGGACAGGTACGAAGTCCGCATCCGCCAGGTATTGTGCGCGGTCGGCGTAGGCAAGACGCTCGGCTTCGGAGATGAGGTGCACGGCTTGCGCTGTCGGCTCGATACCCGCCGGCCTGGCGTTTTTGACCGGCGCGAGTGCCGCCAGGTTGAAGCGTGGGTCACGCTGTTCCAGTGCCTGCAAGGTGCCGAAAATTTGTGCGAGGGCAATACCGCCGGACGACGGCGGTGGCATGCCGCACACCTGCCAGCGTTTGTAATCAGTGCACAGCGGCGGGCGTTCCTTGGCGGTGTAACCGGCGAGGTCACTCAGCGACAGGCTGCCAGAATTGGCATGACCCTGAACCTTGGCGACGATTTCCTGCGCAACCGCGCCTTTGTAAAGCGCGTCAGGACCTTCTTCGGCGATGCGTTTCAACACGGCAGCCAGCGCCGGGTTTTTCAAGCGGGTGCCGACGGCTTTGGGGCTACCGTCGGCATTCAGGAAGTAGGCAACCATTTCCGGTGAGCTGCGCAGGGATCTGTCCGAGCTAATCAGCTGATGCAGGCGAGGCGAAATCGCGAAACCCTGCTCGGCAAGTTGGATCGCCGGCTCGAACAGTCGCGCCCACGGCAGGCGTCCGTGTTTTTGATGGGCCAGCTCAAGCGCGCGCAACACGCCCGGGGTGCCCACAGAGCGGCCACCGATCTGCGCTTGAGTGAATCCCATCGGTGTGCCGTCTGCTTGCAGGAACAGTTTCTCGGTTGCCTTGGCTGGCGCAGTTTCCCGGCCGTCATACGTGCGCACATCCCGCCCATCCCACAGCACGATGAATGCACCGCCGCCGATGCCGGAAGATTGCGGCTCGACCAGCGTCAACACGGCTTGCATCGCAATGGCCGCGTCAATCGCTGAACCGCCTTCACGCAACATCTCCCGTCCGGCTTCTGCCGCGAGCGGGTTTGCCGCTGCGGCCATGTGTTTCGAGGCGTATCGGGTTTGCAGATCGGCGCGGTAACCGGAACCGATTTCCGGGGCAATCGGCAATGTGGAGGAGGGCGGAGCGCTGCAGGCGGCGAGGGTCAACGCGGCTGCGACCAGCGTAAGTGCTGAGCGGCGATGGCGGCTCAAAGACGATATCGAGAACACGCGGGGCGCTCCATCCGTGGGAAAGGTCTGAGGACTTTATCGGCGGATGTTGGGTGACGCAAACAGCGGACTCTCATCCAGACCTATTTAGCCGCCGGCTGCAGTCACTTTTCTCGAGGCATAAAAAAACGGCCTACCTTTCGGTAAGCCGTTTTTAGTACTTGGTGGCTACACAGGGACTTGAACCCCGGACCCCAGCATTATGAATGCTATGCTCTAACCAACTGAGCTATGTAGCCAAGTGGCGCGCATTATTCACCGCTATCAGGGATGCGTCAAGCGTAAATCTAAAATATTTCTCTACACTTTCAACCGCTTATCTTTCTGGCGTAGAAAATATGACTCTGGCATGGCTCAACTGAGCTGAAATCTTCCTGTATTCGCACTCAATGCCTTACTGCCCTGGCTCAGGGTATCTGCCGCGAGGTTCACCGCCCGAGCCCCTTCGAGCAAGCGCACTGCAGCCTGATCGACCTGCTGAATACTGCCGCTGACCTCATCGGCCGTCGTCGCCTGCTCGTCGACTGCTGTGGCAATTTGCGCCAGGGTGTCGGTGACACTCTGCACGGCGCTGGCGATTTCTCCCAGCCGTTCGCCGAGTCCGGTGACGGCCTGCGCATCGGATTGCGCCTGACCACAGGCCGCTTCCATCAAACTCACCGCCTCATTTACCGTATTGCGCAAACTGTCGACAGTGCCGGCGATTTGCGCGGTAGAAGACTGGGTACGCTGCGACAGGCTACGCACTTCATCGGCCACCACCGCAAAGCCGCGCCCTTGCTCGCCGGCCCGGGCGGCTTCGATAGCGGCGTTGAGTGCCAACAGGTTGGTCTGCTCGGCGACGCCGCGAATGGTGTCGACCACCAGCTGAATCTGCTGTCCTTGTTCACTGACCCGGCCCAGCGCTGCGGCTGTTTCGTTCAAACGCTGATTGAGTTGC
Organism: Pseudomonadota bacterium; assembly: GCA_030856525.1. Lineage (GTDB taxonomy): Bacteria > Pseudomonadota > Gammaproteobacteria > Pseudomonadales > Pseudomonadaceae > Aquipseudomonas. Next base: position 2,465 of record JALYPE010000661.1, read on the forward strand.
TGAATACTGGCCGTGGTGCGCAGGCTGTCGCGGCTGCTGTCGGCGGCAATGCGCTGGGTGTTCTGAGCGCTGCCGGAGGCTTGTTCGCAACTTTGAGCGACGCCTTGGGAGGTGGCGGCCAATTGCGTTGCGGCGGCGGCAATCTGACTGATCTGCAACTGCTGTGCTTCTACTTCGCCCAAGGCCCCGCTGGAGTGGTGATTGAGCGTGCGTACCGCGTTGCCCAACTGCAGCGTCTCGTGATCGACCCCGAGCAAACTGTTGCGCAGTTGCACCACGGCGACGTTGAGCGCGATGCTGATAGCAGCCAATTCATCGCGGCCCTGCACCGGCACTTGCAAGCTCAGGTTTCCGTCGCGCAGGGCTTCGGCCAGCAGCGTGATGCCGCTCGCGCTGCGCCGAATCGAGGTCTGCAAACAGATGAACAGGTACAACGCGGCCAGCAGCAGGCAACCTAAAACCGTTGCCACCAGGATGAACTGGCGAACTGCAGAACCGTAGTAATGATCCAGGCGCTGATCAAGAGATACCAACGATTGCTGGCGCAGCGCAGCGAGGTCGGATAACAACGCATCGAGGCTGCGTTCGAACTCCTCCGGCTTGAGTTTGATGCTGCCGCCGAACACGCCGTCATCCAGCACTTTCAGCTCGGCATCGAGGTGCTTGAGGCTGTCATGATATTGCCCGGCCCAGGCCTGTAGTGCGCTGGGCAAGCGGGCCTCAAGCAGGCCGGCGGTTTTGACCAGTTGCTCGCGGGCGTCACCGATGCGGCTGCGCAGATCGCGTAATTGCAGACGGCTTTGCAGGGTGAATTGTCCGGAGACCACCGAAGCCTGGCCAACACTGGCCAGACGGCCGACTCGCTCGATCAGGTCTGGCGCGTGCTGTGTAGAGATCTGCGTCAGCAAATAAGTTTCCAGCCACGGCGCGAGGGTCAGGCGATTGTCCATGGCGATCTGCTCACGCAATGCCTGCAAGCTGCTCAAGGCACTGGTGAAACGATCGTAGCCGTCAGGCCACCAGCCCACGCTGCTTAGACTTTTGGAATCGAGCCCGTTGAGCGCGGTTTGCAGGGCCTGATAACGCGTCAGCGTTTCGGCCGCAGCGCCTTCGTTTTGCAATGTGTCGCCGAGGTTGCTGGTGGCCTGCGCAACGGCTGGCTGGACCGCATCGAACGCGGCCATTGCGGCAAGTGTTGCCGGAGTCGGCTGACGATTGGTTTCAGTGGCGCGCCAGCGGGCAGCGCGATCACGTTGCGCGGCGAGCAGGTTGTCCAGTGCATCCAGCGCGAGCAGCTGGCGGACCCCGGCCCTCTCGCCGGAGATCAGGCTGAGTCTTTCGCGATAATCCTGACCGATCATCAGCAGGCTGCCCGCCAGCGGCAGAATAAAAAGCAGGAACAACAGCTGAAATTTGCGTGCGAAGCCGAAACGCCCCAGCAGCTTGATCCCCGGAGATAAAAACGCCTGCATGCCCCATGACTCCTTTGAGCACCACGCACTTAATGCGTGCGTCGAGGTCGTTGCGACCCGGACTCGTGCTCCGTTTAAAAGCCTCGAAAGTTCACCTTTGTCTGCTCTGTAGGCTGACTCTGTAGCGAAACTTCCCATTCACAGCGCCCTTTGTAAGAACGCTGCATTGAAGTGGATAAGCAAGGCAAGATTCAGACCATGGCGTTGCGCTATCATCGTTTAACAAGGTCGTTAGCACGCTAAGGGGATGGCGCTGCGGCACCCAAAAATGGCACATTGGCGCACCCGCTGTTTGCACCCAACTGTAGTATGGAAACTCTCATGGCTATCAGCAACGCCCAGACCGGCCCGGCGCCGGCGTCCGCGACTTCACAAAGCAGCCCGTTGGTCATGCGCATCATCGGCGCGGTGGCGCTGGCGCACTTGATCAATGACCTGATTCAGTCAGTGCTGCCGTCGATATATCCCATGCTCAAAGCCAGCTACGGCCTGACGTTTACCCAGGTCGGGCTGATCACGCTGACCTTCCAGCTGACGGCGTCGCTATTGCAACCGTGGGTGGGTTACCACACGGATCGCCACCCCAAACCCTGGCTGCTTCCGGCTGGCACCGTGTGCACATTAATCGGCATTTTGATGATGTCGGTGGTCGACAGCTTCCCGATGATCCTGCTGGCGGCGGGTTTGATTGGGATCGGCTCCTCGACGTTTCATCCGGAGGCTTCACGGGTCGCGCGTCTGGCGTCTGGGGGGCGCTACGGTTTGGCGCAATCGACGTTCCAGGTCGGCGGCAATGCGGGCTCGGCGTTCGGTCCACTGCTGGCGGCGGCAATCATCATTCCGTTCGGTCAGGGCCACGTAGCGTGGTTCGGTCTGTTCGCGGTGTTTGCTCTGTTTGTGCTCTATCGGATCAGCCGCTGGTACGCCAATCACCTGAACCTTTTCAAGCTCAAACAAGGCCAGGCGTCGACGCATGGCTTGTCGAAGGGCAGGGTCACCAGCGCATTGGTGGTTCTTGGTTTACTGGTGTTCTCCAAGTACTTTTACATGTCGAGTCTCACCAGCTACTTCACCTTTTACCTGATCGAGAAGTTCGACCTGTCGGTGGCCAGTTCGCAACTGCATCTGTTCCTGTTCCTGGGCGCAGTAGCGGCGGGGACTTTCTTTGGTGGACCCATCGGCGACAAGATCGGGCGTAAGGCCGTGATCTGGTTTTCGATCCTCGGTGTCGCGCCGTTCACCCTGATGCTGCCCCACGTTGATTTGTTCTGGACCAGCGTTCTCAGCGTGGTGATCGGCTTCATCCTCGCCTCGGCGTTCTCGGCAATCGTGGTGTATGCGCAAGAACTGGTGCCGGGCAATGTCGGCATGATCGCCGGCGTGTTCTTCGGCCTGATGTTTGGCTTCGGCGGAATTGGTGCCGCGTTGCTCGGACACCTGGCGGATCTTCACGGGATTGAGTACGTGTACTTCCTGTGTTCATTCTTGCCGTTGCTGGGGGTACTGGCGATCTTTTTGCCAAGAACCAAAAAGGCTTGAACCGTCTCTGTAGGAGCCGGCTTGCTGGCGATCAACGATCACGCGGACGGGCTGGATAACTGCGGTGCCTGGATCGCCAGCAAGCCGGCTCCTACAGGATGATGGTGTTGTCCAGATTCCACCATGCACAAAAAAGCCGCGTATCAAACGCGGCTTTTTCCTGGGCGGGTTTCTCGTTCTGAATGAACTCAGACGTTGAAACGGAAGTGCATTACGTCGCCGTCTTTGACGATGTATTCCTTGCCTTCCAGGCGCCACTTACCGGCTTCTTTGGCACCGGCTTCGCCCTTGTACTGGATGAAGTCGTCGTAGGCGATGACTTCGGCGCGGATGAAGCCTTTTACGAAGTCGGTATGGATCACGCCAGCGGCTTGTGGTGCAGTGGCACCGACGCGGACGGTCCAGGCGCGGACTTCTTCGACTCCGGCAGTGAAGTAAGTCTGCAGGTGCAGCATTTCGTAACCAGCACGGATTACGCGGTTCAGGCCAGGCTCTTCGAGGCCCAGGGCTTCAAGGAACATGTCCTTTTCTTCGCCGTCGTCGAGCTCGGCGATTTCAGCTTCGATCTTGTTGCAGACCGGAACCACCATCGCGCCTTCTTCTTCAGCAATGGCCTTGACCACGTCCAGCAGCGGGTTGTTCTCGAAACCGTCTTCAGCGACGTTGGCAATGTACATCACTGGCTTGGTGGTCAGCAGGTGGAAACCACGCAGCACCGCTTTTTCGTCAGCGTTCATGCCCTTCATCAAGGTGCGCGCCGGTTTGCCGAGGGTGAAATGCGCGATCAGTTGCTCGAGCATGGCTTTCTGGACGACGGCGTCCTTGTCACCACCTTTGGCGTTGCGGGTGACTTTCTGCAGTTGCTTCTCGCAGCTGTCGAGGTCGGCGAAGATCAATTCGAGGTCGATGATCTCGATGTCGCGTTTCGGGTCGACGCTGTTGGAGACGTGAATCACGTTCTCGTCTTCAAAGCAGCGGACCACGTGGGCGATGGCATCGGTCTCACGGATGTTGGCGAGGAACTTGTTGCCCAGGCCTTCACCTTTCGAGGCGCCGGCAACCAGGCCGGCAATGTCGACGAATTCCATGGTGGTCGGCAGGATGCGCTTGGGGTTGACGATGGCGGCCAGCGCTTCAAGACGGCTGTCTGGCATCGGCACGATACCGGTGTTCGGCTCGATGGTGCAGAAGGGGAAGTTCTCGGCCGCGATCCCGGATTTGGTCAGGGCGTTGAACAGGGTGGACTTACCGACGTTAGGCAGGCCGACGATGCCGCAATTGAATCCCATGGTGATTTCCCCGAGGAGTAGAGTCAGGCCTTCTGGCTGTGCAGGTTTTTCATCGCACGGTTCCATTCACCGGCGAGGATATCCGGCAGCACGCCGAGGGCAAAGTCGATGCTGGCATCGAGTTTTTCCTGTTCGGCGCGTGGCGCACGACCCAGGACGAAATTTGAAACCATACTGGCAACGCCTGGGTGGCCAATGCCGAGCCGCAGACGGT
>JALYPE010000669.1 GCA_030856525.1 Pseudomonadota bacterium
TCTATGTGCCGTCAAATCATAGCAGCGGGTGGGGTATCTGTCTTCGTTGTCTCATGGCCGATGGGGCATCGAGAATCAGGTGGACCGAGGTGGGTTTTTCGCGGGCAAGCCTTGCTCCCACCGGAGAGGCTTGCCTGCGAATGCTTTCAGGGCTGAGTGAATTGTGAGGCGAGTTCACGCAACAACACTTCAGCTTCCAGCACTTTGCTGACGACGTCATTGGCCTTGTCCCGCGTCAGGCCAAGCCGCTCCAGCAGGGCATCGGGGATCTCTTCATCGGGGCCGGAGCCGACGTTGCGGCTGCGCAGCAGGCGTACCGCCAGGCAGACGAGGTTCGGGTATTCGGCGTAAGCGCCGTCGTAGCTCGGGTCGTGCTGGAAGCGCAGCGCGGTGGCCAGTTCTTCGGGCATGTCCCAATAGCGCATCAACCATGAGCCGATCTGTTCGCGGCTGATGCCCAGCAAGTGTTGCTCGACGTAGCTGTGACACAGATGCGGGTTGACCTCGAGGTGACGGCAGATCAGCGAGAAGTGCGGCGGGAACACGTGGGCCAGCAGCAAGTAACCGAAGTTGTGCAACAGGCCGGCGAGGTAAGTCAGGCCGGCTTCCGGGCGTTGCGCGCGCGGCATGGCGCGGGTCAGGCCTTCGATGACGGCGGCGGTATAGATCGATTGATGCCAGTACGGCGTGGCGTGTTGCGGGTGATCCTTGGGCAGGCTCATGGTTTTGCCCAAGGCCAGGCCCAGCGCCAGGTTGATCACCAGGTCGAAACCCAGCACCCGCACGATCGCATCTTCTACCGAACGAATCTTGCCCGGCGAAGCGTAATACGGTGACGCGGCCCAGCTGACGACTTGTGCGGCCAGGGCCGGGTCGGTTTCGACAACGCCGGTGATGTCGTCGATGGTCGCGTTAGGGTCGACGCGCAGCTTGATGATCTTCTGCGCAGTCTCGGCCAGTGGCGGAATTTCGATGGTCGCTTCGAGGCGTTGCTGAATGCGTCGCGCCGTGAATGCTTGAACGGCCTGGGTAATTTCCTTGCCATCGTCGTCGGGACGGTCGAGGTTCGGACGGATGCTGCTCAGGTTCTCGCCGAAGTTGGCGGCGCTGGCTTTGGTCAGCATCGACTTGAACGCTTCGCTGGAGATTTCCAGCAACACGCCCGGCTCGCCCGAGTTGATCAGCAACTTCGGTTCGCGCAGCAGACTTTCTTCATAGAGGCACGGCGAACTGGTCAGTGCGGGCAGGCCCGGCATCAAGCTCAGGTTGTGTTTGCCGAGCATTTTTTCCAGGCGCTCGGTAGGCACCGCCGTGAGACGTCGACCAGTCAGTTCAGTGAGGCGATTGAGGTCGAGCAACTGGCTCTGTGGAAACAGGATCATCAGCGATCCCACGGCGTCGTCGAGCAAGACTGCCTGCACTTTGCGCGAGGCGTTCAGGCCGTGGTGGTCGAGGACTTCTTCATAAGCGATGCCCAGCTTGTCGAGCAGCATCCGAATAACAGACGGAGCATGCGGGGTTTCGGGGGCGAGGGCAGCGTCAGTCATTAGTCTGTGTCCGTATTCAAACAGTTGTCGGAGTATAACCAGCTTGTTTAACGGCATGGTCCAGAAACTGCGACCGTGCTCACACTTGTCCGTATTGCTGCCCATGACGCAGCCAGCGGTCAAGCAATGGGCTGACGTGGTCAGGCCAGCGCTCGAGTAACGCTTGGGCGGCGTCGCGCACCGCGGGCAGCAGATCGGCGTCGCGCATCAGGTCGGCGACCTTGAATTGAAGCAGACCGGTCTGACGCGTGCCGAGCATTTCGCCGGGGCCGCGCAGCTCGAGGTCTTTCTCGGCAATGACAAAGCCGTCGTTGGTCTCGCGCATGATGCCCAAACGCTGACGACCGATCTGCGACAGCGGCGGATGATAAAGCAGCACGCAATGGCTGGCAGCGCTGCCTCGACCGACCCGCCCGCGCAACTGGTGCAGCTGCGCCAAGCCGAGACGCTCGGGGTTTTCGATAATCATCAGGCTGGCGTTCGGCACGTCGACACCGACTTCAATCACCGTGGTAGCCACCAGCAACTGCAAATTGCCGGCTTTGAATTCGGCCATGACTGCGGCTTTTTCCACTGGTTTCATACGGCCGTGGATCAAGCCGACCTTCAACTCGCCGAGTGCAGCGGTGAGGTCTTCATACGTGGTTTCGGCAGCTTGGCAGGTCAGCTCTTCCGACTCTTCGATCAGCGTGCAGACCCAGTAGGCCTGACGCCCCTCGGCACAGGCGCCACGCACGCGTTCGATGACTTCAACGCGACGTGTGTCGGTGACCAGCACGGTGTTGACGGGCGTACGCCCGGGGGGCAGTTCATCGAGAATCGAGGTGTCGAGGTCGGCATAGGCGCTCATGGCCAGCGTGCGCGGGATCGGCGTGGCGGTCATGATTAATTGATGCGGACACATCCGTCCGCCGACGCCTTTCTGCCGCAGCGCCAGGCGCTGTTGCACGCCGAAACGGTGCTGTTCATCGATAATCACCAGCGCAAGGCTCTTGAATTTCACTTCGTCCTGAAACAATGCGTGCGTGCCGACCACCATCGGTGTGCCGCTGGCAATCTGCTCCAGTGCGGCGACGCGGTGCTTGCCCTTGAGCTTGCCGGCCAGCCATGCGACTTCGATGCCCAGCGGTTCGAGCCAGCGCTTGAAGGTGATGAAGTGCTGTTCGGCAAGAATCTCGGTAGGCGCCATCAAGGCGACCTGATAGCCCGCTTCCAGCGCCTGCAATGCGGCAAGGGCAGCGACCACGGTTTTACCGGCGCCAACGTCGCCCTGAATCAGGCGCAGCATCGGTTCGTGCTGGCTAAGGTCATAGGCGATTTCGTTGCCGACTCGCTGTTGAGCGCCGGTCGGAGCGAAGCCCAGATTGGCCAGGTATTTGGGCGGCAGCTGGGTGGCGTGGGGCATCGCCGGCGCGCGTAGCGAGCGCATGCTTTCGCGCAAGCGTTGCTGGGACAGTTGGTGAGTCAGCAGTTCTTCGAAGGCCAATCGGTGCTGCGCCCAGTGATGACCGAGCGCGAGTTCGTCGACATCGGCATCCGCTGGCGGATGATGCAAATAGCGGATCGCATCGGCCAGCGGCGCCAGTTGATAATCCCGTGCCAGCTCGGTCGGCAGCCAATCGGGAAGGCTGGTCGGGCCGAGCATCGTTAGCGTCTGCATGCACAGCTGGCGCAGGCGTTGCTGGGTCAGGCCCTCCGTCAGCGGATAGACCGGCGTCAGCGTTTCATCCACCGGCGGCGGTTCGTCACCGGTGATGGCGCGGTATTCCGGGTGATAGATTTCCAGCCCTGACGCACCGGGCCGCGCTTCGCCGTAACAGCGAATCCGCGTGCCGCGCTTGAGGCCTTCTTTCTGCGCGTTGCTGAAATGATAGAAGCGCAGGCTGAGCCCGCCGGTGCCGTCCTGCAATCGAACGACCAGGCTGCGGCGGCGGCCCATGACCACATCGGCGCCGCTGACGGTGCCTTCGATCACGGCATCCTGGCCGGGGCGCAGATGACCGATCGGGACCACACGCGTGCGGTCCTGATAACGCAAGGGCAGATGGAACAGTACGTCCTGAAGATTCTCCAGGCCGACCTTGGCCAGTTTCTCGGCCATGGCTTCACCGACACCCTTGAGCGCCGTCACCGACACTTGCGACAACTCGGTCATGGCTGTTGCTTAACCGGCCACCGGCGCTGGCGGCTTGGCCACCGAGCACAGGCGGATCGAGTCAGCGAGGATTTCAATGGCTTTGGGCCGCGGGAAGCTCGCGCGCCAGGCGATGGCCACTGTGCGA
>JALYPE010000688.1 GCA_030856525.1 Pseudomonadota bacterium
ATATGGCTCAAGCGCAATTTCTAGGCGCTTTCAGTGCGCCCGCAGCGAACGAACCCGGCTTCGAGGTACGCTGCGAATTGTTTCAGGTTACCGTGAGCGCTCCGGTCCAGGCTGCCGCCGAGATTGAGTCGGCAGTATGGGTCGACTGTGATAGCTACGCACAATTACAGTTGGCACCTTTGACGCTCGATCATGTGATGCCGATTTATCTGAACCTGCGTTAGATCACCGCCACGCCCCAGTCAGCGCAGACCCGGCTAGCTGCGAACCGAGGACATATCCAATGGATCGATTTCAGGAAATGCAGGTGTTCGCCGCTGTTGCTCAGGACCAGGGGTTTTCTGCGGCGGCTCGGCGGTTAGGCATGTCGGCTGCCAGTGTCACTCGCGCTGTGGCAGCGTTGGAGAGACGCATCGGCACGCCGTTGCTGACGCGCACCACTCGCAACGTGCACCTGAGCGAGGCGGGTCAACGCTACCTTGAGGATTGTCGGAGAATTCTCGCCGAAGTGCAGGAAGCCGAGGATTCAGCAGCAGGCAGTCACACCCAACCGCGTGGGCAGCTGTCGATTACGGCATCGGTATTGTTTGGAGAATTGTTCGTGACGCCGGTGATGGTGGATTATCTGAGTCGATTTCCCGACGTCACCATCAACGCATTGCTCGTGGATCGTGTGGTGAGCATGGTGGAGGAGGGCATTGATGTCGCGGTGCGTATTGCCGAGTTGCCCGACAGCAACCAGCATGCGATTCGTGTGGGTGAAGTCCGGCGAGTGATTTGTGCTTCGCCGCAATGTCTCGAAGCTCATGGCCGACCGCAGCATCCTCAAGGGCTGGCTGACGTGCCGATCGTTGCCACCTCGGCCATTGGTCAACAGCGCAGCTGGCCTTTTCAGGAAGCAGGAATGCCGCTGACGTTGCGCCCTGAACCGCGCCTGGTGGTGACGTCGAATCAGGCGGCCATTAACGCCGCCTGCCTGGGTCTGGGTTTCACTCGGGTGCTGTCTTATCAGGTCGCGAGCCGGGTGGCGGCGGGGGATCTGGAAATTGTTCTGGCAGATTTTGAGCTGCCGCCACAGCCCGTTCATGTGATCTACCAGGGCGGGCGTAAGGCTCCGGCGCGGATTCGCAGCTTTGTCGATCTGATGGTGGCAGCGTTGCGCGATCACCCCGCCTTGCACGTCTGAGGTTTATTGCACCGGCTGAAATAACGGATTGCAGCGAATGGTGATTCTGCTGGTGAGACGGCGAGAGGAAGATTGGCGGCCATTGGCGTTGATCTTCCTGAGTAGCGCCACCAACTGCGGAGTCGATCATGCAAGCCATCAAACTCTACAACTTCCCGCGTTCAGGCCACGCTCACCGTGTTGAGCTGATGCTTTCCCTGATGCAATTGCCGACCGAGCTGGTATTTGTCGACCTGGCAAAGGGCGCGCACAAGCAACCCGACTTTCTTGCGATCAACCCGCTAGGCCAGGTGCCAGCCATTGATGACCAAGGTGTAGTGCTCGCCGACTCCAATGCGATTCTGGTGTATCTGGCGCACAAGTATGGCGAAGGTCGGTGGCTGCCAACTGATCCGGTTGGCGCGGCGCACGTTCAGCGTTGGCTCTCGATCGCAGCCGGCCCCATCGCCTTTGGTCCCGCCAGAGCGCGGCTGATTACGGTGTTCGGCGCCGCTTATAACGCTGAAGAAGTCATCGCTTACGCCCACACCTGGTTGAAGATGATCGATCAAGAATTGGCTGGCGCTACGTTCCTGGTCGGCGACAAACCCACCATCGCAGATGTCGCTGCGTACAGTTACATCGCCCATGCACCTGAAGGCAACGTCTCGCTGGATACCTACCCGAATATCCGGGCGTGGCTATCTAGGATTGAAGCCTTGCCAGGTTTTGTCGGCATGCCGCGCACGGCGGTCGGCCTGCAAGCTACCGCTTGATTCTGTAGGCCGAACACCTTCGGGTCAGTTGCGCTGCGCCAAGAGTGCAGGGGAGAAGCCGTTATGGATTGTTCACCGTGGCACGCAGGCGAAAAGCAATTGCAGCAACACGGGGGTGTCGCCGATCGGATGGAAGCATTCGGGCGGAAGGTCATTCGTAGCGAAATGCCTGATCAGCACCGCAAATTTTATCAGCAACAGCTTGCCGGCCGCCAATGACACGGCGCAACTGCGCGACGGCGCGGCGATCGGCTTGCTGGAAATCGAACTGCACACCCGCCGCCGCATTCGTCTCAACGGGCGCATCGATACGCTGTCCGCAAGCAGCTTTGATGTGTCTGTCGAACAGTCTTTGGGCAACTGCCCGCAGTACATCCATTTGCGCCAGTTTCATTCCGTGCCTCTGGCGGATCCTTCGACGCGTCTTGCGACAGTCTGGATGAAGCAGCAGTGGCGACGATCAATGCTGTCGTCGATTTCTAAACGGACGATCTCCTGCATCTGTACGGACGAACGGAGACCGGTTTTGGATGTTCCACGTGGAACGCGCCGTCCGGCGGCCTGCCGCATTATCCTTGCGCTGGCGTTTCAGCGCACGAGCGACGGCCCTTGGTGATGCTGGCGGCCGGTGTAGGCATTACGCCGTTGCTGTCGATGTTGCGCGAGGTGGTTTATCAAGGCTCGCGCACGCGGCACATCCGTCCTACCTGGATTTTTTTTGCAGAGTTCACGCACATTGGCCGATCAACCGTTTCGCGCGGAGGTTGATCGTTTGCTTGAATGCGCTGGTGCCGCAGTGCGGATGCTGCGCTTGGACTCGCAGCCTCTGGTGTTGGACCTGTAGCATCTGGCAGACGCTGCCTTTGGCGGGATTAAAGGATGTTTTATGGTTTTTCTTGCTCGTCTGTCGATCCTGTTAGTGGTGTTGGCGCAGCTCGGTGGTTGCGAGCCCGCTGAGACGCCGCCGCTCGATCAGCAGCTCTACGTCTGGCAACGGCAATGGACGCCCGCTCATGAAGCGGCACTGAGTGATAGCCGAGCTGACTTTTCCACCTTACGGGTTTTAGCTCTCCAGACATTCCCCCGTGAAGGCTGGGTGCGCGCGCGGATCAATCCGGCAGTGCTTAAAGCGGATGGTCGGCCACTGATTGCGGTGGTCCGTCTCGATGGCCAACTGCAGGCACTCAATCAGGATGAGATCCCTGCGCAAATCCGCCGGCTGCTCAGTGATTGGGCAGGGCAGGGCTTGATCATCTCCGGCGTGGAAATCGATCACGACGCAGGTACGGCTCGGCTATCTGAGTATCGCAAACTGCTGGTGATAGTGCGCAGCGTCTTGCCGGCCTCGCTACCTCTGAGCATCACCGCTTTACCTTCTTGGCTCGACAGCGATGAATTGCCAGCGCTGTTGGCCTCGGTCGACAGTAGCGTCCTGCAAGTGCACGCGGTGAGCGATCCCCGAAGGGGCCTGTTCGATCCGGTTCAGGCACGGCAGTGGGCAATCGAGTGGAGCAGCAAAACCGCGAAACCTTTTTATCTCGCTCTACCGGCCTACGGTGTCGCGCTGTTGCCCGGCGACGGAGTCCCGCTGGTGGAAAGCGAAGTTGCACTTGAGCAAGGCGGGGAGCGGTGGGAGCTGTTGGCTGATCCGCAGCAATTGAGTCGACTCGCCGCAAACTTGCGTAACGATCCACCGACGCATTTGGCCGGCTTGATCTGGTTTCGTCTTCCGTTAAGCCATGATCGTAGGGCGTGGAGCCTGACGACGTTGCGCGCAGTAGCGCAGGGTGTTGCGCTCGACAGTCGCTTGACGCTGAAACTGTCTAGCCTTCAAGGCCTGTCTGACATCACTCTGAGCAATCAGGGCAACCTCGACAGTGCCTGGCCTGAACGCATAACCCTCGCCGCACGAGGTTGTGAGGGCGCCGATGCGTTGGCCGGTTACTCGTTGCAACAGAGCCCGGAACTGCTTACCTTCACCCGCCTGCGTGAAGGCCGGATACTGGCCGGCGGACAGCGCGCCATCGGCTGGGCGCGGTGCGCATCGATTGATCAAGGAAACTCTAATGTTTACCGGTAACTGGCCTCGCCATCTGCTTTGCCTGAGTCTGGGTTTCCCGTTGGGCACGGCAGTGGCCTGCGGGCCGGACTTCCCGATGCGCCTGCTCGACAATCGCGCGCAGTCGCTAGCGGAGCTGCCGGAAGGCAATTTCCGCTACGAGGTGAGTCGTCTCGGGCAGGCCATCGATGGGTTGAAGAAAATCGCTGTGCCCATCGGTGACAGTGCCGTACTGGACCCCGCAGAACAGCGCAGTCAGGCCGAATTGGCGGGGCTGAACGCTGAACAGCAGATTCTTCTAAAGCACTTGCGCACCTTGACCGATGCTCACGAAGTCGATCGTCAAGGCGCGAGTCTCTCCAGTGAATTCAGGCAGTATCTGGCGGGCGCTGTCGCTTTCAACGCGGGCGATTATCCCTTGGCCGTCGATTATTTTCAGCGCGTTCTGGCGCTCCCGGCTGAGCAACGCGCTTTGCGCAGTACTTGGGCAGCTTATTCATTGGGCCGTGCCCTGTTCGCCTTGCACGCTGAAGCAGAGGCTTCGTCTGATCTGCTGATTCGGTCGCAGCAGGCCTTCGAGCTGACGCGACGACTGAGCATCGAGGGATTCAGCGATCCACTGGAACTGGGTGTCGCCAGTCTCGGCGAGCAAGCGCGTGTAGCGCTCGGTTCGGGCGACTGGAGCAGCGCAATCGAGCTTTACGCCACACAGAATGCCCAAGGTTCGGCGGTGGGTTACACCTCGCTGAAATTGTTGGCGGCTCAACTGAGCTCGATGCCGAACGATCAATTGGCCTTGCTGCTGCAAAGCGAGCCGGTGCAACATTTGGTCACGGCGTCGTTGCTCAGCCGACTTGGCTGGTCATTCGGTGAGCAACCGGCCACCGAAATGAAACTGATCGAGCTCCTGCAAAACAGCACCCGTGGCAGCTTTGATAACGCTGATCGCCTGGCAGCGGTCAGTTACCAACAAGGTGATTACACCAATGCTCAAGCGCTCCTTGAGCACGCAGGGGATGGCGGGTTGGCATGGTGGCTGCGGGCAAAACTGGCGATGCGAGACGGCGATAAAACCGCTGCGGCCGTGGCCTACGCCAAGGCAGCACAAGCCTTTCCACAAGACGAATCCTGGGGCGAGCGACGAACGCAGGACTGGAATATCGAATCGCTGCAACCCAAGTGCCGGGTCGAAGGCGAAAGCGCGATTCTTGCGTTGCAACGTGGCGATTATATTCAGGCCTTTGACCAGCTGTATCGCAGCCAGGATATCTATTGGTTTGACGCCGCTACCGTTGCCGAGCGCGTGCTGACCGTGGATGAACTCAAGCATTACGTGGACAGCAACGTGCCGGTGCCACCTGTGCTCAGCCAGCAGTTGCGTGACAACTATGTACCTTTACCGGTGGCGACGAAGTTGCGTGATTTGCTCGGCCGGCGGTTGCTTCGGGAAGAGCGCTATGAGGAAGCGCCGGAGTACTTCAGCGATCTCGATCTACAGAACAAGGCCAAGGCATATGGTCAGCTGCGCCAGGAAGCTCAAGCGGCCTGGTGGCCATCGACCCGTGCTTCGGCGCTGTTCAGTTCGGCCTTGATGGCGCGGCAGTGGGGGATGGAAATCCTCGGCTACGAGATGGCTCTGGATTACGCTACGTTCGGTGGCAATTACAGTCTCGAAACGACCTCGCTCAATGTGGGCCCGCTGTTATCCGAGAACGAACTCCAGCGTCAGCAGGCCAGTGCCGCGCAACCTGATCAACGCTACCACTATCGCTTTGTCGCTAACTCCTTGGCCAATCGCGCCGCTGATAATCTGCCGCATTCCAGTCAGGCCTTCGCCGCTGTTCTGTGCGCGGCGGCGGGATGGACTACAGATGCGCAACAAAAAGCGCTTTTCTACCAGCGCTACGTCAAGGATGGTCCGTACGTGCAATGGGCGTTGTCTTTCGGCGAGCACTGCCAACCCCCGGATTTCCTAAGTGCTGACAAGCGTTATGTGACCCAGTCATTGAGCCCGATTCGCGCTGCACTTCGACCCTATAAAAAGCCGCTGCAGTACGGCGGCGTGCTCGCGTTCACGGCTGTAGCGTTTTGGTTGATCGTCCGTCGCAAGCGCGTGCAGCGGGCCTGATCACCAGTTGTACAAAGATCAGAATGGCGGACCGTATCAGCAGACCCAGAACCGGCTACCAGAGGCCGGTTTCACCAACAGGATCTACCTTATGAAGCTGGATGCCTTTGATCGCAAAATCCTCTCGGCCTTGCAGCGAGACGGCCGCTTGAGCAATGTCCAACTGGCGGACGAGATCGGTCTGTCGGCCTCGCCGTGTTTGCGTCGGGTACGGATGCTGGAGGAGGCGGGCGTGATTCGCGGTTATCAGGCTATCCTGGACCGGGATGAAGTCGGGCTCGGACTGACCGTCTTTGTCGGCGTTAAAGTCGAACGGCACACTGATGAACGAGCTGAAGCGTTTCGTGTTGCGGTGACTGCATTGCCAGAAGTGATTTCAGCGTTTCTGGTATCCGGAGAGTCCGACTTTCTGTTACAGGTCGTCGTGCCGGATCTGCGTAGTTATGATCGCTTTCTCTCCGAGAGATTGTTGAAGCTGCCGGGTATCAGTGATATCCGCAGCAACTTTGCGATCAACACCGTGAAAGCGCCTGGGGCATTACCGTTGGCGCATTTGCCGACGAGCTGAATGCCTCAGAGTGGTTTGGGTGTGGATGGCAGGTCAAGGCGAGGTACTCAGCCCCTTGATGGCAGTGAAAGGGGAAACACGTTCCACGTGGAACATATTAGTGGTGAAACCCAGCCAACAGAAAGACACTATTTTATCGATAGCCTGCTATTTTTCATGGATGGTCTACCCTCAAATCAGACGTCTGAAACAAGGGGGATCTTCCATGCTCGCGCATCTTCCGCCGGCCTTACAGAATCTGCAGTTACCGCTTCGTCTGCGACTCTGGGATGGCCATGAATTCAATCTGGGCCCGACGCCCAGCGTGACGATTGTGGTAAAGGACCCACAGATGGTGACTCAATTTACGCACCCGAGCCTGGACGCTCTCGGGGCCGCGTTCGTCGAGGGCAAACTCGATCTGGAAGGGTCTATCAGCGACGTGATTCGTGTCTGTGATGAGTGGAGTCAGGCCTTGCTGGATGAGGGTGATGACAACCAGCCGGTCCGCGTCTTGCACGACAAGGAAACCGACGCCAAGGCTATTTCCTACCATTACGACCTTTCCAATACCTTTTATCAGCTGTGGCTCGATAGCGACATGGCGTATTCCTGCGCCTATTTCGAGACCGGCAGTGAATCACTGGAACAGGCGCAACAAGCCAAGTTTCGTCACCTTTGCCGCAAGCTGCGACTTCAGCCTGGCGAGTATCTGCTGGATGTCGGTTGCGGTTGGGGCGGGCTGGCGCGGTACGCCGCCAGAGAATTCGGCGCAAAGGTGTTCGGGATTACGCTGAGCAAAGAGCAGCTCGATCTTGCTCGTGAACGCGTTGTGGCCGAAGGTCTTGAGGATCTGATTGAACTGCAACTGCTCGACTATCGTGACCTGCCGCAAGATGGTCGTTTCGACAAAATCGTCAGCGTCGGCATGTTTGAGCACGTTGGTCATGCGAATCTTCAGGAATATTGCCGCACCTTGTATGGCGCTGTGAGGGAGGGCGGCCTGGTGATGAATCACGGCATCACGGCCAGGCATACGGATGGACGACCTGTCGGGCGCGGTGCCGGTGAGTTCATCGAGAAATACGTGTTCCCTAACGGGGAGCTGCCGCACCTGTCGATGATTTCCGCCCACATCAGTGAGGTTGGTTTGGAGATTGTCGACGTCGAGAGCTTGCGTCTGCACTACGCTCGCACGCTCGACCACTGGAGCGAACGTTTGGAAGACAACCTTGAAGCCGCGGCCAGCCTGGTGCCCGAGCAGGCTTTGCGAATCTGGCGCCTGTACTTGGCCGGCTGCGCTTATGCGTTCGCCAGGGGGTGGATCAATCTTCACCAGATCCTTGCCGTAAAGGCACACGCCGATGGCAGCCATGAGCTGCCCTGGACTCGCGAGGATATCTACACGCCCTAAAGGATCGGTGAGATGAGCCGGGCGACTCGCATGCCAAGCTGTTGCAGGCGGCGCGTTTCCCGGCGATCTTGCGCTGCGATCTCGAGGGCGTTGGCAAAATCATCGTTGAGCATCTGTTCCACCTCGGCGGCGAATGTACTGTCGACCGTCAGCAACATCACTTCAAAATTCAGCCGGAACGAACGGTTATCCATGTTTGCGCTGCCGATGGCGCTGATCTCGCTGTCGATCAAGACTACTTTTTGATGCAGGAACCCCGGCTCGTAGCGGAACACGCGCACGCCGGCACGTACTGCTTCGAAGGCGTAAAGGCTGGAGGCGGCGTAAACGATTCGATGGTCGGGTCGTGAGGGCAGAAGGATTCGCACATCAACCCCGCGCAATACTGCGAGTCGCAGCGCTGCGAAGACTGCCTCGTCGGGAATAAAATAGGGGCTGGTTATCCACACGCGTTCGATCGCCGCGTGGATGGCTTCGACGAAGAAGAGCGAGCAGGTCTCGTAGGAGTCGGCCGGGCCGCTGGCGAGCAGTTGGCAGAGCACGCCATCTTCTGGATATTCGTCGGGCAAGATCAGCGGTGGCAGTGTTCGCGCTGCCCAGAACCAGTCTTCGGCGAATGATTCCTGCATGCACGCCACAACAGGCCCGCTTACCCGTACGTGGGTATCGCGCCAAGGCGCCAGTGGTGGTTTCTCGCCCATGTATTCGTCGCCGACGTTGTGACCGCCGACGAAACCCAGCACACCGTCGACCACAACAATCTTGCGGTGATTGCGGAAGTTGACCTGGAAGCGATTGAGCCATCCGCTGCGCGTGGCGAACGCTTTGACTTCTACACCGGCATCACGCAATGGCTGCACGAAACTGTGAGGCAGGGATTGGCTGCCGATCCGGTCATACAGCAGAAATACGGCCACGCCTTCGGCAGCCTTTTCCAGCAGCAACGTCTGCAGACGCCGGCCGAGCCGATCGTCGTGGATGATGAAAAACTGAATCAGCACCGCCTGTCTGGCACCGCGAATGGCTTCGAAAATAGATTCGAACGTAGCGTGTCCATTGATCAGCAGTTGCACTTCGTTGTTTGCCAGGCAGGGCATGCGTCCCAGTTTTGGCATCGCTCTTAACGAGGCGTATGCGCTCGACGCGCGGGCGGTCAGCGCCTCTTCAACCCACGGGCGCCAGTTCAGCTCGGAGATTGCTTTGCGCATTTCCTCGTTGGCCTGACGACGCGCCTGAATGTAGCCATCGAAGGTACTGCGGCCGAATACCAGATAAGGAATCAGCGTGAGATAGGGAATGAAAAAAAGTGACAGCGCCCAGGCGATGGAGCCTTGCGCCGTGCGGACGGTCAGCACGGCATGGATGGCAGCGATCATGCCAAGCGTGTGGATCAACGCGATCAGGTAACCGAAAACATGCGGGCCGAAATAATCCATGGGGCAGCCTTGCTCCTGAAGATTCAATGCTTAACAGACCATGTTCCGTGCAGAATGTCGCTATTTAATTGGCCCATGAACCGAAGCCTGCGGCTGACGTCTAACGGCCACTACTGATCAGGAGTTACACGATGAACGTACGTCTGCTGGGTTTGGCCGTGGCTTTTGGTCTAGCACTTCCCGTCGCTGCCCAAGCGCAAATGTTGCAGCCCGGGTTGTGGGAACTGACCTCAAGCAACATGAAGGTCGATGATCAGAATTTGCCCGACCTGCAATTGATCCTCGGCCAGCTTCAAAGCCAGATGACGCCGGAACAACGTGCACAGCTGGAGAAACAGGGCATCACCATGGGTGGAAAAGGCATTCGCGCTTGCCTGACACCAGAGCAGGTGAAATCCGACAATATCCCGCTGACCGACCCGCAGTCGGGTTGCACACAGCAAATCACCGAGCGCAACGGTAGCCAGTGGAAATTCCGTTTCAGTTGCCCCAAAGCACAAGGTGCGGGTGTCGCAACGTTCCTCAGCGATCGTGAGTTCACCACCAAGGTTAACGGCACCTTCAACGCGACCGGCATTCAGCAGAAGGGCAGCCTTGATACTCGTGCAGTCTGGTTGGGCAAGGAATGCGGAACTGTTAAACCGCGCGCTTAAGCTGTCATTGCACTTCAGATCAGAATTCATCTGCAGTGCCTTTTAGCCGCGCACCTATCCACATGGGTGCGCGCTGCGTCGTCAGAAAACTCTGAGTTGACGGATTTCCGTGGCGACTGCGTTTAGTGATTTCGCCATCAGTTGCAGATCATTCTAAGTTCTTAGAAGTCGACCCTCCAATTCCACCGGCTTAGCGCTACCGCGTCATGAGCGTGCAGGCTTTCGCTGTGGACCACGCGAATGTGGAAGCCGTTGATGCCTGGAGAACGCTTGAGCGCCATGTTCAAGCGTCGGGCTGCGTCTTCGCAAAACATCGGATTTTGCCCATTGGTCAACGCAAAGGCTTGCTCGTCAGCGCGCTTGACGGCGGTTTGCACGGCTGTTCCCAAAGCGGCTTCTGCGTCATTGATCACGGCCAACCACGGCAGATTGTCCAGATAATCGTCGAGGCGAACCTGCAGGTGCGCATAACTGCGTTGGCTGTGTGGCGTCGCTACGATGCCAGTCGGTGAGCCAAGCCACGCCAATACGTCTGCATGCTGCAGCGATCGGTTGGCGAAATCGTCAATGAATTGCTGCTGGATCAGTTGCCTCGCGAGCGCTGCGGAACAAGGGCAAGTCGAGGAATAAGGAATCTCGATGCCAAGTTCCACGTGGAACATATTTTCTTTCAACGACGCACTTACGCTGACCGAATAGCTTTTCCATCCCGACAAAGGACTGATCAGTGCGTGCCTGCTCAACAGAAGCTCTGCGCGTATTTTCAAATATGCGTTTTTTGAAAGGCCCTCGTGGGAGTCGAGAAAGCTTTGCAGCAGCTGGCGCAACAGGGCCGGAGTCAGGCTTTCGCGTTCAAGCAGTCCCAGCGCGAGATACAACCGTGACATGTGAATGCCGCGAGCGTCGCCGTTATCCAGGCTAACACCGACGTCAGCCTTTGCGCTGAGGCGTTGTCCATCGAATACGACCGGCAGGGCGATGCCGTGCATGCCAACCCATTCAAGGGGCAGCGAAGTGTGCGACGGCTGGGCGCAGATATCCGGGAGCGTTAGCGCATTCATGAGCAAGTCCGTCGTGGAAATCGATTTGTTTATGTTATGTTATTACATCTAAATCGACCACGCCTTTTTTCCGAAGCAGTCATGTTGCTTGCCGTGAAAGGCGCCCGCTCAGTCCCCCCTTGAGGAATACCCGATGCCCAATCGACTCCCCGTTACGGTCCTTTCAGGCTTTCTCGGTGCCGGCAAAAGCACGCTGCTCAACTACGTATTGCGCAACCGTGAACATCTTCGGGTCGCTGTGATCGTTAACGACATGAGCGAGATCAACATTGACGGCAGCGATGTTCAGCGCGACGTCAGCCTGAACCGCGCTGAAGAAAAACTCGTGGAGATGAGCAACGGCTGCATCTGCTGTACGTTGCGCGAAGACTTGCTGGAAGAGGTGAGCAAGCTCGCCAAGGAAGGGCGTTTTGATTATTTGTTAATCGAATCCACCGGTATTTCCGAGCCCCTGCCTGTGGCCGAGACGTTCACTTTTCGCGACGACAGTGGGCAGAGTCTGGCCGATATCGCCCGGCTCGACACCATGGTCACCGTCGTCGACGGGCTGAATTTTCTGCTCGATTACCAGGCCGCTGAGAGCCTCGCGTCGCGTGGCGAGACGTTGGGTGATGAGGATGAACGTTCCATTACCGACCTGCTGATCGAGCAAATAGAATTCGCCGACGTTGTCCTGATCAGCAAGATCGATTTGATCGGCAGCCACGAGCGCCAGGAGCTGATTTCGATACTTCAGCGACTCAACGCACAGGCAGAGATCGTCCCCATGGTCATGGGTGAAATCCCGCTGCAGAAGATCCTCAATACCGGTCGGTTTGACTTCGACAAAGCCGCCCAGGCGCCGGGCTGGTTGCGTGAAATGCGTGGTGAACATGTGCCGGAGACCGATGAGTACGGCATTGCCAGCACAGCCTACCGGGCCCGGAGACCCTTCCATCCGCAACGCTTTTTCGACTTCATCGACGGGCACTGGACCAACGGCAAACTGCTGCGCTCGAAAGGTTACTTCTGGTTGGCGAGCAAGCACATGGATGCCGGGAGTTGGTCGCAGGCCGGTGGCATGATGCGTCACGGGTTTGCCGGTCGCTGGTGGCGCTTCGTGCCGAAAAACCAGTGGCCGGAGGATGCGGAAAGTACTGCAGCGATCATGAAAAACTGGACGCAGACCACCGGCGATTGCCGGCAGGAGCTGGTTTTCATTGGTCAAAACATCGACTTTGAATTGCTTACCGCCGCGCTGGATGATTGCTTGTTGACTGATGCCGAGATGGCTTCAGGCGTGACGGCCTGGCTGCAGCTACCTGACCCGTTTGGCCCTTGGCACGATGACGAAGCAGCTTAGACGCTGCATCTGCCTCAGGGCTTAAGCCAGGTGCCTTGGCTCTGGTCTTGGCAAAACGGCTTCAAATAGGCCGCATCCGTGGCCACACCGTAATAATGGATGTCCTGCCGGTACGGCATGTTGGCGACTTGCGCGTTGCTGCATACGCCAAAAGCGCCGGCAGGGCACTCATCGACGTACTTCACTTCGACTTTCTGCCCGGGCAGGCTGGGTTGGCAGAAGCCGTCGGCGAAGAGCTTCTGCGGGATACTGCGGTTCTGCTGGCAGACCTTCACGTCGAGTCGTTCAGCTGTACTATGTACCACACATGCCTGACCCAACACTTCGCCTGACATTAGCGCCAACAACAACGAAAATCCCCTCAACCCCATTCTTGTCACCTCAGATCACATCACCATGCTGCAGAACATTCCCACACACGTTATTGCAGGGCCACTGGGCGCTGGTAAAACCAGCCTGATCAAACATCTGCTGGCGCAGCGACCGTCGAATGAACGTTGGGCAGTGCTCATCAATGAATTCGGTCAGATCGGGCTCGACGCTGCGTTGCTGACCCAGGATGACGAGGGTATCGCATTGGGAGAAGTGGCCGGTGGGTGTTTATGTTGCGTCAACGGAGCGCCGTTTCAGATCGGTCTTGGACGGTTGCTGCGCAAGGCGTGGCCCGACCGTTTGTTTATCGAACCGTCGGGCCTCGGCCATCCGGCGCAGTTGCTGGCGCAGTTGAGCGAGGCGCCGTGGCTTGGTGTGTTGACCGTACAGCCGTGTGTGTTGGTACTCGATGCTCAGGCTCTCGCTGCCGGCTTACGCCTGCCAGCGGCGCAGCAGGACGCGTTGAGCAGTGCAGGATTATTGTTGCTCAACAAGTCCGAAAGCCTCGACGACGATGCCCGTAAGCGAATCGCCACGCAGTTGCCTTCACTTCCGCTGTTCTGGACTCACCAGGCCGCGCTGGCCTTGGAAAACCTTCCAGGATTCGCTACGAAAGCACTGTCGGGTGTGGATAACTTTGTTGCCCCCAGGGGTTTGGCGCAGATGCCAGCCGTCTGGCCGGACCCTTCACTGCCGATTTGCTTAAGCCATGCACAAGAGGGCGGCTGGAGCATTGGCTGGCGCTGGCATCCCGCGCAGGTTCTCGAGTCTGCGCGGATTGCTGAATGGCTTCAAAGCCTGCGTTGGCAGCGGGCGAAGCTGGTGATCCACAGCAGCGAGGGATGGGTGTCGGCGAATGCGCTGGATAATTCAGGCCTGGAGTGGAGGTCCAGTGAGTGGCGGAATGATTCGCGGATCGAATTGATCTTCAATGAACCGCAGGAAGTTGACGCGCTGCAGGCAGCGCTGCTCAATTGCCGTTCGGGTTGACCACTTGATTCAGGGCCGCCACTTGGTGTGTTCCTGCCGCCACTGACTCAACTCGATGACTTGAGCCCGGGGCTTCGCCACGTCGTCGACAACCGGCGTGTCGTCAAAAGGCATCGGGTAGGGTGCCAATTCGATCTGCGCACTGTGTGCGCCGAACTGGGTAATAGTGCCAACATGGCGACTTTCGCCGGTCACCGTGAACTCGAAGTTATACACGCGGGCCAGACGCCGACGGCCGTTGGCGTCCTTGATGAACGCTATTTTCTTCAATGCGACGTTGCCGTCCAGCAACTCGATACCGAGTTTGCCGCAATGTTGCTTGACCCGCTCCAGTGCCCGTTCGCGCAAGCCATGATTGTGCCAAAGCCACGCGCCACCAGCGGCGAGCAGCATCAGCACGAAGATATTTCCGAGGGTCAGCATCAGCAGGGTGCTCCAACAAGATAGCGTCAGCTTAACTGCCTCGCCGGTGTGTCGTACAGGCTGCGTTCGTCGCATACTGCGCGGCTTGAATTCCAACCGTTTGACGGAACTGACGCATGAAACGTACGCCCCATCTGCTCGCCATCCAGTCCCACGTGGTGTTTGGTCACGCCGGTAACAGCGCGGCGGTTTTCCCGATGCAGCGGCTCGGGGTGAATGTCTGGCCGCTCAACACCGTGCAGTTTTCCAATCACACACAATATGGTCAGTGGAGCGGCGAAGTGCTGGCGCCGCAGCAGATCCCCGCGTTGATCGAGGGCATCGCTGCCATCGGCGAGCTGGGCAACTGCGACGCCGTGCTGTCCGGGTACCTGGGCAGTGCGGCCCAGGGCCGGGCGATACTCACCGGTGTGGCGCGCATCAAATCGACGAACCCTAACGCGCTCTACCTGTGCGATCCGGTGATGGGTCACCCGGAAAAAGGCTGCAGCGTGCCAGCTGAAGTCAGTGATTTCCTGCTGGAAGAAGCCGCCGCCATGGCCGACTTCATGTGCCCGA
Source organism: Pseudomonadota bacterium (assembly GCA_030856525.1). Classification (GTDB taxonomy): domain Bacteria; phylum Pseudomonadota; class Gammaproteobacteria; order Pseudomonadales; family Pseudomonadaceae; genus Aquipseudomonas. Next base: position 14,925 of record JALYPE010000688.1, read on the forward strand.
ACCAGCTGGAGCTGGACAGCTTTGCAGGACGCAAGCCGCAGTCGCTGTTCGACTGCCTGGCCATGGCGCGCGTCTTGTTGGCGCGTGGGCCGAAAGCGGTGCTGGTCAAGCACTTGGACTATCCCGGTAAACCGGCGGACGTCTTCGAGATGTTGCTGGTGACGGGCGAGGGAAGCTGGCATCTGCGCCGTCCGCTGTTGGCATTCCCGCGCCAGCCGGTGGGCGTGGGTGACCTGACTTCAGGGTTGTTTCTGGCGCGGGTGCTGTTGGGTGATAGCCTGGTGGCGGCTTTTGAATTCGCTGCGGCGGCGGTGCATGAGGTGCTGCTGGAAACTCAGGCCTGCGCCAGTTACGAGCTGCAACTGGTGCGAGCGCAGGATCGAATTGCGCATCCACGAGTGCGGTTTGAGGCGACTGCGATCAGCCTCTGACGACTGCGGTAATGCCATTCTCGAGCAAGCCCGCTCCCACATTGGATCT
>JALYPE010000696.1 GCA_030856525.1 Pseudomonadota bacterium
CTCCTGATGCTTGCTCGCCAACCCCAGATACGCCTCGATCACCCGCGGGTCGTCAGCCAATTGCTTGGCCGGCCCCTGCATCGCGATCTGCCCGGTTTCCAGCACATAGGCGTAATCCGCCACCCGCAACGCAGCGCGCGCGTTCTGTTCCACCAGCAAAATCGACACCCCTTGCTCACGCAAGGCCGTGATGATGCGGAAGATTTCCCGGGTTATCAGCGGCGCCAAACCCAGGCTCGGTTCGTCGAGCATCAGCAGCTTGGGCTTGGCCATCAGAGCCCGGCCGACGGCGAGCATCTGCCGTTCACCGCCAGACAGCGTCGCCGCCAGCTGCTCACGACGTTCCCACAGTCGTGGAAACAGTTCATAGACTTCGCCCAGGGTCTCGCTGTAGCGCCGGTCCCCGCTGCGATGGCGTTGAAAGGCGCCGAGCAGCAAGTTGTCGGCCACGCTCATGCTGGTGAACAGCTCGCGTTTTTCCGGTACCAGGCCCAGACCCCGCGAGACCATCACTTCGACCTCCGGCAGGGTTTCCAGGCTGCCGTCGAAATGCACCTGGCCGCGGGAACCGAGCACGCCCATGATCGCCGACAGCAGGGTGGTCTTGCCGGCGCCATTGGGGCCGATCACCGTGACGATCTGGCCTTTGCCGACCGTCAGGCTGGCATTGCTCAGTGCTTCGACCTTGCCATAGGCCACGCTCAGGTCCTTGATCTCCAGCACGGCATCGTTGACCTGGTTACGCGGCGCGAGCTGCGGCTCAACTTGCATGTTCATCATTCAACTCCTCCCAGATAGGCTTCCAGCACGGCCGGATTCTTCTGTACGTCTTCGGGCAGACCTTGGGCGATCCGCTGACCAAACTCCATGACCACCACGCGATCCACCAGGCCCATCACGAAGTCCATATCGTGCTCGACCAGCAGAATCGCCATGCCTTCGCTGCGCAGGCGGCTGAGCAGGATGCCCAAGGCTTCCTTTTCCTTATGGCGCAGGCCAGCCGCTGGTTCATCGAGCAGCAGCAGGCAGGGGTCGGCGCACAGGGCGCGGGCGATTTCGAGGATGCGTTGCTGGCCGAGGGACAGGCTGCCGGCCTCGGCTTGCAGGTAGTCACCCAGGCCCACGCGCTCCAGCTGACGCCGCGCTTCGCCGAGCAGTTCGGCCTCTTCGCGGCGCTCCAGGTGCAGGGCCGCCGACAGCACGCCTTGCTTGCCACGCAAATGCGCGCCAATGGCGACGTTCTCCAGCACGCTCATGTTGCTCAGCAGTTTCACGTGCTGGAACGTGCGGCTCATACCCAGGCGGGCGACCTGTCGCGAGCTCAGACCGTTGATCTTCTGACCCATGAACAGCACCTCGCCGCTGGTTGGGGTGTCCACACCTGATAGCTGGTTGAACATGGTGCTCTTGCCAGCTCCATTGGGGCCGATCAATGCGAGGATTTCACCGGAGCGTATTTCCAGGCTCATGTCGTTGTTGGCCACCAGTCCGCCGAAGCGTTTGGTGACATTGCGAGCTTCGAGGATCAGCTCGCCATGCCTGGGCAGTTGCCGGCGTGGCAGGGGAGCGGCACTTGCGTCGACTTCTTGCACCTTGGGGCTAACGCGTAAACGGGCCGGTACCAGCCGCGTCAACAACGGCCACAGGCCGCCGGGTGCACGTTGCATCAGCACCACGATAAGGATGCCGAAAACGATGATCTCGTAGTTGCCGGTGTTACCCAGCAGGTGCGGCAACCAGTCCTGCAGCCATTGCTTGAGCATCGTCAGGATGCCCGCGCCGAGCAGGGCGCCCCAGACACTGCCGACGCCGCCGATCAAGGCCATGAATAGGTAGTCGATGCCCATGTTCAAGCCGAACGGCGTCGGGTTGACGAAGCGTTGGGTGTGCGCGTACAGCCAGCCGGAAATCGCCGCGAACACTGCAGAGATGACGAAGATCACCATCTTCGAGCGGAAGGTATTCACGCCCATCGACTCGGCCATCACCTGACCGCCCTTGAGCGCTCGAATGGCCCGCCCTTCGCGGGAATTCAGGAGGTTTTGCGTGATGACGATGGCCACCAGCAGCAGCGCCCAGATCAGGTAGTAGATGTTTTCGCCTTTATCCAGCGTCAGGCCGAACAGCGAAATCGACGGCAGGCCACCGACGCCAGTGTGACCGCCGAGGGACTCCAGGGTGCCGAACAGATAATACAGCGAAAGCCCCCAGGCAATCGTGCCCAGCGGCAGGTAGTGCCCGGACAACTTGAGCGTCAGCGCGCCGAGAATCAGCGCCACCGAGGCGGTGAGCACTACGCCCACCAGCAGCGTCAGCCACGGGGAAGTGCCGGCCCAGGCCAGCCAGGCCGGCAACTGTTCGGTGGTGGTCAGATAAGCCGAGGTGTACGCGCCGAGCCCGACGAACGCGGCCTGGCCGAAACTGGTCATGCCGCCGACACCGGTCAGCAGCACCAGACCCAACACCACCATGGCGTACATCCCGATGTAGTTGAGCAGTGTCACGTAGTAAGGCGGTAGCAGAAGCGGCGCGAGGCCCACCACCAGCAACAGGGCAAGCAACAGATAACGCGGATTCATTCTTCTTCCTCCACATGACGGCTGGTGAACGAACGCCACAGCAGGAACGGAATAATCAGGGTGAACACGATGATTTCTTTATAGGTACTGGCCCAGAACATCGAAAACGCCTCGATCAGGCCCACCGCCAGCGCGCCGAGTGCGGCAGCGGGGTAGCTCACCAGCCCGCCGATGATCGCGCCGACAAAACCCTTGAGGCTGATGATGAAACCGGAATCGAAGTACAGCGTGGTGATCGGTGCGATCAGGATCCCCGACAGCGTGCCGATCAGCGCGGCGAGCAGGAAAGTCGACTTGCCGGCCAAGGTCGGCGAGATCCCCATCAGCCGCGCGCCCATGCGGTTGACCGCAGTGGCACGCAAGGCCTTGCCATACAGCGTTTGCTCGAAAAACAGATACAGCCCGACGATCAACCCCAGGGACACCGCCAGCACCCAGAGGGTCTGGCTGTTGAACGTCACCGGGCCGAGTTCCAGTCCGGCTTCGGAGAACGGCCGGGTGCGGGCGCCTTCAGGGCCGAACAGCAACAGGGCGATACCGACCATGCTCACGTGCACGGCGATCGACACGATCAGCAGCACCAGCGAACTGGCCGAGGCGATCGGCTGGAACACCAGGCGGTAAATCTGCGGCCCCAGGGGCACCACCAGCGCCAGTGTCAGCAACGCCTGCACCGCCATTGGCAACTCGGCCAGCGGCAAGGTATTGATCAGCACCGCCAGCAGCCCGGCATAGCCGAGCTTGAACAGAATACGTTTGGGGAAGCGAAACGCCTGGCTCGTGCGCGCCGCACCCCATAAATCGAGTGCGCAGTCGATCAGCGTCAGGCCGAGCAGCAGCCAGACCAGTGCAGCCGGGTGACCGCTTTGCAAAGTGGCCATGGTCAGGGCGCCATAG
>JALYPE010000702.1 GCA_030856525.1 Pseudomonadota bacterium
GCAACGGCATGGAGGCGGGCATCTGCAGTTCTGTATTTGCCAAATTGAATCAGATCACGTCCCACATAATGGGTTTATAATTCACATATTGAACTAAACTCCTCGCTGGTTTAAGGTCAGTCACAACCCTGTGGCCCGACCCCGTCCGGCCACCAAGAATAAAGACAATAAGAGGAATCCCCCCATGACTGGTCCTTCGCTGGACAGCCGTCTGCATGCCAGCACCATGAAGAAGCTCAACCTGAAACTGATTCCGTTTCTGATGCTGCTGTACATGGTGGCTTACATCGACAAGTCGAACATTTCGGTGGCGGCGTTGACGATGAATGCCGACCTCGGCCTGAGCTTGCGTATGTACGGCATCGGCGTGGGGTTGTTCTTCCTCACCTATATCCTGTTCGAAGTGCCGAGCAGCCTGATCCTGACCAAGGTCGGTGCGCGGCGCTGGATTGCGCGGATCATGATCACGTGGGGCATCATTGCCGCGGGCATGAGCCTGATCCAGAGCGCCAACCAGCTGTACGTGATGCGCCTGCTGCTGGGCGCTGCGGAGGCTGGTTTCACCCCCGGGATCATCTACTACCTGTCGCAGTGGTTCCCGCGCAGCGACCGGGCAAGGGCCATGTCGTGGTTCTACATTGGCGCGGCGCTGGCGTCGGTGATTGGTCTGCCGATGTCGGGCGCTTTGCTGCATCTGGATGGCCTGTTCGGCGTTAACGGCTGGCGCTGGTTGTTCCTGCTCGAAGGCATTCCGGCGATAGTGCTGGGCTACGTGGTGTTGCGCTACATGCCTGAAACGCCGGCCTCCACCCACTGGCTGGACAGCGCGCAGAAGGAATGGCTCAGCCGCACCATGCAGGCCGAGCAGGCGACCACGGTGATCTCGCACAAAGACGCCTGGCACGTGGCCTTTCGTAGCCGCCAGGTGTGGTTGCTCAGCCTGTTCTGGTTGCTGCAGGCGTTCGGCACCATTGGCGTCACGCTGTTTCTGCCGCTGATTGTGCAGTCGGTGTCGAAGCAGGGTTCGTTCGTGGTCAGCCTGTTGTCGGCGATGCCGTTCTTCCTCGCTTGCGTGTTCATGTACTTGAACGGCCGTCATTCCGATCGCACTGGCGAGCGCGGCTGGCATCTGGGTGGGCCGCTGTTGTTGGCCGGTGTGATGCTGGGCCTGGCGGTGATTACCGGCAACCAGTGGCTAGCGTATGTGCTGCTGGTGGTGGCGGTGGGCTTGAACTGGGCAGCGACTCCGGTGTTCTGGGCGACCACCACCGAGTATTTGTCCGGACCGGCGGCTGCCGTGTCGATCGCCCTGATCAACTCCATCGCCAACATTGCCGGGCTGGGCCTGCCGCCGATGATGGGCTGGATCAAAGATGCAACTCATAGCTACGACTATGCCTTGCTGCTGGTCGCCGCCGCGCTACTCGCGGGGGGCGTGTTGGGCCTGAATCTGGGCGGCGGCAAACGCAGCCGCAAGGTCACTCCAATTGCTGTCCAGGGAGGCATCGATGAAATCAACCGTGCTTAAAGTGGCGCGTCTGCCGGACATGCTCAGCGAGCGGCTGTATGCCGACTATCACGTGCTTGAAGGCAGTGAGAGCGGCGACGAGCTGGAAGCAGCACAAGTGCGCGGTATTCGTGCGTTGATCGCCAATGGCGAGTCAAGTGTGCATGCCGGCCTGATCGAGCGTCTGCCGGATCTGCAGGTGATCGTGGTGTTTGGTGTCGGTTACGACGGCATCGACGTTGAGACAGCCTGGGCCCGCGGCATTGCGGTCACGCATACCCCGGACGTGCTCACCGACGACGTCGCGGATTTCGCCATCACCTTGCTGCTCGGCACTGCCCGGCGCATTGCCCAGGCCGACCGTTTTGTCCGGGAAGGGCACTGGCAGCAGGGTCCTTTCCCATTCACCCGCAAGGTCAGTGGCAAGCGGCTGGGGATTGTCGGCCTGGGTCGTATCGGCAAGGCGATTGCCCAGCGCGCCGCAGCGTTCGATATGCAGATCAGCTACCACGGCCGGCACCCGCTGGCGGTGGATTATCCGTATTACGCTTCGGTCACCGAGCTGGCGGCGGCCGTGGATTTCCTGCTGGTCGCGGTGGGCGGTGGGGATTCGACCTATCACCTGATCGACGCCGGTGTGCTCGACGCCCTGGGCAGTCAGGGCATCCTGATCAACGTCGGGCGCGGCAGTGTGGTCGACGAGGCAGCGCTGGCGCAGGCGTTGGCCGAAGGGCGGCTGTTGGGGGCCGGGCTGGACGTGTTCGAGGATGAGCCGCGGCCGCACGCGGGTTTACTGGGCCGGGACAACGTACTGCTCGCGCCGCATATGGCCAGTGCTACGTGGGATACGCGCCGGGCGATGTCGGATCTGACGCTGGCCAACCTGGCCGCGCATTTTGCCGGGGAGCCGTTGCCGACGCCGGTTCCGGGATAGCGCGCCGGATTAGTCTTCCGGCAGGTTATTGAAGATTTTTTCCAGGGTGCCGTTCAGTTTGGTGATCTGGGCCTCGGTCAGGCCTTTGAAACTTGTGCGGAAGATATCGCTAGTGCAGTGCTGGATTTCTTCAATGGTGTGGCGGCCGACTTCGGTGAGTGAGACCTGTGTCACGCGCCCGTCGCTGGCGCTGGTATTGGTTTCTACCAGGCCGTCCGCTTTCATGCGGTAGACGATCTTGGTGATGGTCGAGAGCTTGGCGATGGCATGGATGGAGATTTCCGAAATGCTCGACTCGCCATTTTCCTTGAGGATGAAAAGAATCCGCCAGCGCGGTATGTCCATATCGATTTTTTTCAGCGCTTTCTCCATCGCCATGGAGTAGCGGCCGTGCAGGCGCGCCAGCCAATAGAAGGGAAACTCCTCCTTCTTGAAGTCTTCGCTGGCGGGGTTGTATCGGCTCAGGCGCTTTTTCGGGGTGGTCATAAAGGTGGCGTAGTCTTTCTGGTGAGCTGGGTTTGATAGCGGGCGCCATTGTCGCGCCGCCCGCTGCAAAAAACCAGCGGGCACGCCACAGCAGGCCTCAGGCGAGGCCTTCGCGCTTCAGACTCTCTCGGAAGTGTCGGCAACCCTTGATCAACAACGCCAGGGTAAGCGTGATTGCAAAGGCATTGAGCAGGGAAATCGACGAGCCGACCATCGCCGGATTCTCGAACAGCCGGTCGGTAAGCAGCGCGACCGCCGTAGTCCCCAGACCCAGGCCGATCAGGTTGGAAATCAACAGGAACACCGCGCTGATCTGCGCCCGCATCTGATTCGGCGGCAAAATCTGCATAGCCGCAGTGGAGGCCGGCATAGGAAACGAGGCGAAGAACATGGCCGGCTCCAGCAGCGCCACTGACATCCACAGTTCGCTGACTTGGGTGAACGCGACGGCGGGCACCGCCATGCCGATCGCGCCTATCACGCCCGCGCGAATCGGCGCATCGCTGTAACCTTTCTTGGCCAGCCAGTCGATCAGCCAGCCGCCGCAAAACACACCACTGGTATTGGCCAGCAACACCACGATCCCGAGCATGTAGCCGGTATCGCTCGGGGCCAGGCCGAATTTGCGCATGTAGTAAGCCGGGGTCCAGCTGAGCATGCAGAACAGTGTCATCGCGTAGAACGAAAACCCGAGGTAGTGGCAGGAGAAGGTCTTGCGGTGTAACGCCAGAAAGGCGAACGCCTGCTTCATGCTGGGCGCATGGACCTTGCCCTCGGCGTCCAGTTTCAGCCCCTTGCGCGCCGGGTCGCGAACCGTCAGCGCGATCAACAGGGCAACCAGCACGCCCGGCAAGCCCACCAGGAAAAACGTTACCTGCCATGGGCGCATTTCGCCTAGCAGCGGTACTGCGACGCTGTCGAGGTTCTTCAGCAAATCGATAACATATCCGCCGATCAGAAACGCCACGCCGCCACCGATGAACGAACCGATGGAGTAGATCGCCACGGCGCGCCCGAGCTTTTCCCGGGGGAACATGTCGCTGAGCATCGAGTAGGTGGCTGGCGACAGTGCCGCTTCACCAATCCCGACACCAATGCGGGCCATGAACATCTGCAGGAAATTTTTGCTCAGCCCGCACAGGGCGGTCGCTAGGCTCCAGAATGCGACGCCGATGGCGATGATTTTCGGGCGGGAGAACTTGTCCGCCAATAGCGCGATAGGCATGCCCATGAAGGCATAGAACAGCGAAAAAGCCAGGCCATGCAGCAAGCTGAACTGGGTGTCGGTGAGCTGCAGATCGTGTTTGATCGGCTCGATCATCAACGCCAGGATCTGCCGGTCGATAAACGAAAAAATGTACGCGAGCATGCAAATGGCGACGATGTACCATTCGTACGCATAGCTTTTACGGGTGACCTCGGTGGGTGTTTTGCTGGTCATGCTGTTGGCCCCTTCAGGGTTGGCATTCAGTCAGTCGGCGGCAGCGGGGATGTGCAATTGGAAGTGCACTTGGGTGTATCGGTGACGCCATCGTTACCCGAGCGCTACGCCCTGGTGCGTTGTTGGTTTTGTTGTGCTGTCCAGGTTGCCAATCCGTTGGCATGGGCGTGTCGCAGAGCCTTTTTAAGCCCTTGTTTAGCGGGTCTCTATGCGCCAGGCGCAGAGCCTGTTCCGGGCGCGCAGAAAGCGTTTGTGTGGCGTGAAAATTGCTTTCCATTTCCACTAAATTTCGCCGTGTCTGCGACTCGGCGACGACAATTTATGGAGGCGCTTGCGCATGTTGGATCAACGCTTTTCGCTCCGTGAACATTGCCTGCTGAATTCCGATGGATTCGGCGAGGTCCGCGATCGCGTCAGTCATTACCTGTGGCCCCACCAGATGAAAATGCACCAGGGTGGCGCCCTGCAATCGCAGCTGTATGGCGTGTTCTTCGGCAGTTCGGCGCTGTTCGATCTGCACTACGGCGCACCGGTGGAAATCGACGCCGGCGATATCAGCGACTTCTACCTGATTCGGGTCACCCTTGAGGGTGGCGGCATGGTCAGCCTGGGCAAGCAGAATGCAATTCTGCGCAAGGGCGGGCTGACCATTTCCTCGCCATCCGAGCGCAGTTTTATCCGTATCGACAAGGACTGCCGCAACCTCATTTTGCGTGTCGATCGCGAGGCCCTCGAACGTCAGTTGCAGGTGTTGCTCAATCGCCGGATGCGCCAGCCGCTGGTGTTCGATATTCAGGTCGACCCGGCGCATCAAGGCATGGCGACGGTACGCGCGACGCTGGATTACATCTGCCAGCTCTACGGCGACACCGGCCAGATGTTGTTGGCTTCGGCCATGGGCGGCAGCCTGTCGGACTATCTGCTGTCGGTGCTGCTGACCCAGTTGCCGCACAATTACTCGGACGATTTGCTGCAAGACCAGCGCCAGCCGATGCCGCATCACGTCATGAAAGCCCGCGCCTACATTGAGCAGCATCTGGCCGAACCGATTGCCCTGGCGAGTTTGGCGCAGTACTGCGAGGTGTCGATCCGCACCCTGCAAAATGGCTTCACGCGCTTTCTCCAGCAAACGCCCAGCGACTATGTGCGCACCCGCCGTCTGGCGCTGGTGCACCTGGCGTTGCAGCAGGCTGGGCCGGCGGACAGTGTGACGGATATCCTGCTGCGTCACGGCGTCGCCAGCTTCGGACATTTCGCTATGCAGTACCGCAAGCAATACGGCTGCCTGCCGTCCGAGACGCTGCGACGTCAGGCCTGATGCTCTGCAGGATCAGCCTTGGACAAACCGCTGAGCAAGGTCCACTTGCGAGTTGGCCAGTTGATGCCTTTTCTCGCCGATCCGGGTGCTGCGGCGGGAGTGGTCGCGACTGGTTTGCGCCGGGCTGACGATTTGCGAAATCTGCCCGTTGATTTCCTGCGCCGCTTGCCCTTGCTGCTCGATTGCCGAGGCCATCTGCAAGCTCATGCCGGAGATCTGCCCGACTTCCTCGCAGCTCCGTTGCAGTGCTGTTTGCACCTGCGCCACATCCTCGCGCGACACCTGCGCCGCCGACTCGCCCCGTTGTGCGG
>JALYPE010000703.1 GCA_030856525.1 Pseudomonadota bacterium
GCTCAGGACCGCCTGCGGCCCGGCGTTATAAGCGGCCACCGCGAGGCTGATGTCGTTGTCGAACAGGGTCATCAAGCGCTTGAGATAACGCGCTCCTCCCTGAATATTGGATTTGGGGTCATAGACGTCCTTCACCCCCAGCTCGCGAGCGGTGTCGGGCATCAGCTGCATCAACCCGCCCGCGCCCTTCGGCGACGTCGCTTCGGCGTTGTAACTGGACTCGGCCTGGATCACCGCGTGCAACAACGCGGCCGGCAATTGATGGGCTGTGGCGGCCGCCGAGACCAGTTCGGCATAGGGCTGCCGGGCGATCATTTGCGGTTGCTGATCAAGGCTGACCAGCGACGATTCCGGGTCGCGAATGACCCGTTCATACGTGCGGCCGGGCCGGTGGACATTGGACAGCACGTAGCTGCCCTTGGCGTCCACGGAAACGAACACATCGGCCTGAGCGACGCCGGTCAGCAGCAGACAACCGAGCAGTCCGGTGGTGAGTATTTTCATTGTTATGCCTCCCCTGACCGGCCCCGGAAAGTGGGGGTTATGCCCCAATGGACGGTCGTGGAACAGCCATACGCAAGCACTGTGCCGCAACCGAAAAGCCCCGTAATTCGGGAGGTTGAGGAGGATGCCCAACCGTGAGCATGGCAATTGCATGAGCGCTGTCAGCGACCCTTCTGCCTAACTGTGTGAGGTCATCATGAATCAGCGTCTGCGTTGTGCTCCGCGTTTCCAACGCGGGTTTACCCTGCTCGAACTGCTGGTGGTGCTGGTGGTGCTGGGGCTGTTGGCCGGCATCGTCGCGCCGAAGTATTTCGCTCAACTGGGCCGCTCGGAAGTGAAGGTGGCCAAGGCACAAATCGAAGGCCTGAGCAAAGCGCTGGACCTGTATCGCCTGGAAGTCGGCCATTATCCGTCGACCGAACAGGGGCTGCAGGCGCTGGTCACCGCCCCCAGCGATGAAACCCGCTGGACCGGCCCGTACTTGCAGAAAAAACTCCCGCAGGATCCGTGGGGCCGTAACTACGCCTACCGCCACCCTGGCGAAAACGGCGAGTACGATCTGCTGTCGATGGGCAAGGACGGCCAGCCCGGCGGCGAAGGCGAAAACGCTGAAGTCACCAGTTGGCAATGACGGGAGTGTCGAGCATGCGCTTTCATCTCAAAGCCGTGGGTAAGGCCGGCGTGGTCTCGATGACCGTCGAAGCACCGGGCCATAGTGAAGCTCGGCGCATCGTTGAAGATCAGGGTCTGCGCGTGGTCAGCCTGCACGTCGAGCGGCACTGGCGGGCGTTGCGATTGCGCAAAAAGGAAACCTTCAACCTGGTGCTGTTCAGCCAGGAACTGACCACTTTGCTGAATGCCGGGCTGCCGTTGATTGACGCATTGGAGAGCCTGGCGGAAAAGGAAAGCGCTCCACAGGCCCGCAAGACGTTGAGCGAATTGGTGCGGCTGCTTTATGAAGGCAAATCGTTTTCTCAAGCGCTTGGCCAGTTGTCCGCGGTGTTCCCGCCGCTGTACGTTGCACTGGTGCAATCCAGCGAAAAAACCGGCGCTGTCGGCGACGCGCTGGGCCGTTACGTCAGCTACCGCCAGCGCATGGACGAGGTGCGGCAGCGCATCGTCAGCGCGTCGATCTATCCGCTGCTGTTGCTGGTGGTCGGCGGTGGCGTGGTGCTGTTTTTGATGGGCTACGTGGTGCCGCGTTTCAGTCTGGTGTTTGAAGGGCTCGGCTCGAATCTGCCATGGCTGTCACAGATCCTGATGAGTTGCGGCATGTTCCTGCATGCGCATCAGGGTGAGTTTTTCGGCGCACTGGTGACGATCATTGTCGGGCTCGCCTTCCTCCAGCGCCAACCGGCCTTCCGCCGCGCCGTCGACCGCCTCATCGAAAAGCTCCCGGCGGTGCACCAACGCATCTTCATGTACGAACTCGCCCGCTTTTACCGATCGCTGGGCATCCTCCTACAAGGCGGCATTCCGCTCGTCACTGCCATGGGCATGGTCCGCAACTTGCTCACCGTCGGCTCCCGCGTGCGTCTCGACCAGGCCTGCGAACGTGTGCGCGAAGGACAATCGCTGTCCGCAGCCCTTGAGCTCAACCACCTCGTCACCCCTGTCTCCCTGCGCCTGCTACGGGCCGGCGAACAGTCCGGCAACCTCGGCCAGATGATGGAACGCAGCGCCGATTTCTACGACGAAGAAATCAGCCGCTGGATTGAATGGTTTGTGCGATTGTTCGAGCCGCTGCTGATGACCTTTATCGGGTTGTTGATTGGCGTAATCGTCATCCTGATGTACATCCCCATCTTTGAATTGGCGTCGAGTATTCAGTGAACCCGGGGGCTTCAGTGGTAAGTTAAGGCCTGATCGGCGCAGCGCTTTACATTCGATGTGGATTTCAGTCGATGCAGAACGCATTCGCGACGACTGATCACCCATCAGCCCAATCAGAGCGAACCCCCTTGGATAGCACAACCTCAATGACGTTGGATGAGCACGAGTTGGCGCAGGTGCGGCGGTTCAACAGGACGCTCGCCTGGTTGCCGCGTTTCCGTATCCGCAATCGCGTCACCCCTCGCGTCATTCAGGCCCTCTTGCGCCTGGGCCAGATCGGCGGTGCAGGCAAGCTGGCCCGGCATGGCGTCGAAGCTGAAACGCGGGTGATCCGCGTCGATGGCGTGGCGGTTTCCTTGCGGATCATGAGACCGAAAGGACCGGTAAAAGGCGTCGTGCTGGACTTCCACGGTGGCGGCTGGGTGATCGGCAATGCGCAGATGAACGATGCCTTCAACGTGGGCATGGTTAACGCGTGCAATGTCGCAACGGTCTCGGTGGATTATAGGCTGGCGGTGACGACACCGATTGCAGACCTGATGAGCGATTGCCTGGGCGCTGCCCGATGGCTGCTGAGTGACCGCTGCGAAGAATTTACCGGGCTACCGGTGATCGTCGTCGGTGAGTCCGCCGGTGGTCATCTGGCCGCCGCCACCCTGTTGTCGCTCAAGGCATGGCCGGACTTGCTTCGCCGGGTCAAGGGTGCGGTGCTTTACTACGGCGTCTACGACCTGACGGGAACCCCCAGCGTACGCGCCGCAGGTCCGGAAACGCTGGTACTGGATGGCCCCGGCATGGTCGACGCCTTGCGCATGCTCACCCCGGATTCAAGCGACGCGCAACGTCGGCAACCACCGCTGTCGCCCCTGTATGGCGAC
>JALYPE010000805.1 GCA_030856525.1 Pseudomonadota bacterium
ACATGCCTCTGCTCGAAGAAATTCTGGCGCAGAAGCAGGCAATGATCATTCTGCTCGAACAGCATGGCCGTAAGCGCAGTGAACTCCTCGCCAGTCTCAACCTGCCGACCGATCGCAGTGGTCTGGAGCAACTCGCCAGCCAGTCGAGCATCGGCGATCAGTTATTGGCGCAGAGCGATGTGTTGACGGATCTCCTGGCTCAATGCCAGGCCGCAAACGGCAACAACGGCCAATCGATTTTGGTCCAGCAGGCGGCGACCGCCAATCAGCTGAAAATTCTCACCGGCGGTGAACCGCCAGCACTTTACGATGCCCGCGGATCAACCGCCAAACTGTCGAAGCCTCGGCCGCTCAGTCAGGCTTGAAGCTGCTATTGCCCTCGCCCTATCAAGACGCGAAACTTGCTGGCAATATACTGGCCAGCCGTAGTCTTATTCTGTCTGGAGATTGATGAACCGTGTCCAATGCCCTTAACGCGGAAGATGCGCCGCAGCCACCCAAGGTGCTTAGCACACCGTTGGAGATCTCCGGCAATCTGCGCCAGCTGCAAGACAGTCATGACCCGCTGATCATCACCTTTCTTGAGCGTACCCATCGTTTCCAGAGCTATCTGGTTGATGTTGACCGGGACAGTGGCACCATCGCTTTCGATGAAATGATCCCGCGTGATGGTGAACGTTTCCTGCTGGCCGGCGAACCGTTCAAGGTCGAAGGCTTTCACGACGGTGTGCGCATCGCCTGGGATAGCAACGGCCCCTTGAGCCTTGATGAATCGGGCGAAAGTCGCTGCTACCGTGGGCCTTTGCCTGACGAGGTGGTCTACCACCAACGTCGCAATGCGTTTCGCGCAGCACTGAAACTGGCGCAACTGATAAGCGTTGATCTCGACGGCGAGAAACTCAAGAGACCCATCAGCGGCAAGTTGCTCGATATTTCTGCTACCGGCTGCAAGTTGCGTTTCGAAGGCGACATCACCAGCAGTCTGCAACTGGGCCAGGTCTATGACCGCTTCGCCGCTGACCTGCCATTTGGCAAGATGACGGCGCCGGTCGAATTGCGTTACCTGCACTTCGAAGAAAAAATCTCCACCACCTTCGCCGGCATCCGTTTTCATAACATGAGCGGCCTGGTGCAGCGTCAAGTCGAGCGCTTCGTGTACCAGCTGCAGCGTGAAGCACGACGCTTCGACAAAGACGATTTCTGATACGCAGCCCATAAAGAGCGGGCAGTCCCTTGCGGTGACTGCCCGTTTTTTTTGCCCCGCGTTTAACCAAGTGCGTTAAGGCCTGGCCTCGGTAAAACTCTGCTCGCGGCCCGCCTCCGGGTCTTCCGGCTGCGTTTCTGTCTCAGTGGCAGGTTCCGGTTCTGGCTCCGGTCCCGGTTCGACAGTGTTATGCATCTGATCATGCACCACTTGCTCATCAACCCGCGGATCGAGGCAGGCCACCAGCGGCGAACTCGACATGCTGTCTGGCATGGCGACGTGATGCAGTGGCGCATCTTCGACCTGATGCAGGTTAGTGACTGCTTTAGGACGGATCCGCCAAACCAGTACCAGTGCGAAGAAACTGAAGAAGGCATAGAGCATCTGACTGCCCAGCACCTTCATCAGTACACCCGCCACCAACGGCCCGATGCTCGCCCCAACGCCGTAAGTCACCAGCAGCATGGCCGTCAGCGATACACGACGATCTGCCTCGACATGGTCATTGGAAAACGCCACCGCCAGTGGGTACAGGCAAAATTTCACCAATGAACAAATGAAGCCGGTGATGAACAACACCTCCAGCGGGACTTGTTTCATGATTGCCAGCGGCAATGCCGCCACGGCCAGCACCAGTGCAAAGCAGCGGATAAGCAGCGCGCGGTCATATCGGTCGGACAGCCAGCCCAGCGGCCACTGCACCAACAGTCCGGCAAAAATGCAGCTACCCATGAACAGGCCGACCTGTTCGGTGCTCAACCCCTGTTGCGAGGCATACAGCGGCGCCAGGCCGTAAAACGAGCCGATGATCAGCCCCGCGCCCATCACCGTGCTGAGTGATTGCGGCACACGTTTGATAAAGAAGCGTGGTTCCATCGGCGCAGGATGCAGCGCCGCCGGGTGAATCCGCTGCGTCAGCGCCACCGGCACCAGGCACAGGGCAAAACACAGCGCGACCAGCATCAGCAGTTCCAGGCCGAGACCGGGGTGCATGACCAGAATCAGCTGGCCCAGCACCAGCCCCAGATAAGACGCGATCATGTAGCCGCTGAACACCGCCCCGCGTTGCGACGCTTCAGCCTGCTCGTTCAGCCAGCTTTCGATGACCATGTATTGGCACATCATGCCGAGGCCGACGATGACCCGCAGGAATATCCACGCCGGCAGCCAGTCCACCAGACCATGGCCCAGCACCGCCGCGCCGACGATCCCGGCGCAGGCCGAGTACGCTCTAATATGCCCGACCCGGGCGATCAGCCGGTGGCCGATCTTGCCGCCGAGCACCAGGCCGAAATAGTTGGCCGCCATCAACGCACCGACCCACAGGCTGTCGACATTGTCGGCGGCCAGGCGCAGGGCAAGGTAAGTGCTGAGCAAACCAGAGCCGATCAGCATCATCAGCGAGGAGAAATACAGCGCTCGAAAAGGTTTCCAGATTTGGCGCATCGGCGTTCCGAGCGGCTCCTTGCAGTGAGTCACCCTGAAGGAGCAAGGCTTGCCCGCGATGGCGGTGTGTCACTCAACAGCGA
>JALYPE010000751.1 GCA_030856525.1 Pseudomonadota bacterium
ACAATGATGTGCCTGACATTCCTTTCGCGAGCAAGCCCGCTCCCACAAGGATTGTGGGTTACATCACATGTTTTTCCGGCTCAGGAATGTGGCTTGCGCCCAACATGGCCGGCAGCAGGCCCGCGCGCAAATCCCGGCCGCTCGGCTGTTGATACAGGCTCAAGTCAAACTCCGGCAGCACCGCCAGCAGATAATCGAAAATATCCCCCTGAATCCGTTCGTAATCCGCCCACTCCGTGGTGCGGGTGAAGCAGTAGATTTCCAGCGGAATACCCTGCGCAGTGGTTTGCAACTGCCGGACCATGCAGGTCATGTTCGGTTGAATGTCCGGGTGACTCTTCAGATAGGCAAGTGCATAGGCGCGGAAAGTGCCGATATTGGTCATCCTCCGACGGTTCGCCGACATCGCCGCGACGTTGCCCTGCGCTTCATTCCAGGCCTTGAGCTCGGCCTGCTTGCGGCCGATGTAGTCGGTCAGCAGATGGACTTGTGACAGCTTCTGCTCTTCGTCATCGCGAATAAACCGCACGCCGCTGGCGTCAATGAACAGGCTGCGCTTGATCCGCCGTCCACCGGACTGCTGCATGCCGCGCCAGTTCTTGAACGACTCGGACATCAATCGCCACGTTGGAATCGAGACAATCGTCTTGTCGAAATTCTGCACCTTCACCGTGTGCAACGTGATGTCGACTACATCGCCATCGGCGCCGACCTGCGGCATCTCGATCCAGTCGCCGACCCGCAACATGTCGTTGCTGGTCAACTGCACGCTGGCAACGAATGACAGCAGCGTGTCCTTGTAGACCAACAGAATCACCGCTGACATCGCGCCGAGACCGGACAGCAGCAACAGCGGTGAGCGATCAATCAACGTGGCAACGATGATGATCGCAGCGAACACGTACAAGACCATTTTCGTCAGTTGCACATAACCTTTGATCGAGCGCGTGCGGGCATGTTCGGTGCGGGCATAAATGTCCAGCAGCGCGCTGAGCAACGCGCTGATCGCGAGCACCATGAACAGAATGGTGAACGCCATGGCCGCGTTGCCGAGGAAAATCAGGCTGGTCTTGCCCAGCGCCGGCACCAGTTGCAGACCGAACTGAATCACCAGCGACGGCGTCATCTGTGCCAGGCGGTGAAACACCTTGTTATGACGAAAGTCGTTGATCCAGTGCAGCGCGGGTTGGCGGCCGAGCAGTTTGGTCGCATGCAGAATCAGGTAGCGCGCCACTCGTCCGAGCACCAGCGCCACCACCAGCAACAGCAGCAGTCCCAGACTGGAATGCAGGAGCGGGTGCTGATCGAGCGCACCCCAGAGGTCTTGGGCGTTGAGCCAGAGCTGTTTGATATCCATGGGTAAAACCGGTTCTTCTATTGGACGCGACGGTCGATTAGAGCATTTAAGACGCTTTGCGTGACGGTTGAGGACAAATCAGGCAACAAAATCACCACTGTTTGCTGCCGTTTGCACAAAGAAACTCGGCCTTCGCGCTCGAAACCGGTACCCTATGCAGCTGTTTTTTTGTATTTCTTCGAGGTAGCACCCGTGTTTTCCCAATTCGCCCTGCACGAACGCCTGCTCAAAGCCGTGGCCGAGCTTAAATTTGTCGAGCCAACGCCTGTGCAAGCAGCGGCTATCCCGCTGGCGCTGCAAGGGCGTGACCTGCGGGTGACAGCGCAAACCGGTAGCGGCAAAACCGCTGCGTTCGTTTTGCCGATCCTCAACCGCTTGATCGGCCCGGCGAAAGTCCGCGTCAGCATCAAGACCCTGATTCTGCTGCCGACCCGCGAGCTGGCCCAGCAGACCATCAAGGAAGTCGAGCGCTTCGCTCAGTACACCTTCATCAAATCCGGCCTGATCACCGGCGGCGAAGATTTCAAGGTTCAGGCCGCCATGCTGCGCAAGGTGCCGGACATCCTGATCGGTACGCCTGGGCGGATGATCGAGCAACTGAACGCCGGCAACCTCGACCTTAAGGAAGTCGAAGTACTGGTCCTCGACGAAGCCGACCGCATGCTCGACATGGGTTTTGCCGAAGACGTCCAGCGTCTGGTGCAAGAGTGCACCAATCGCCAGCAGACAATGTTGTTCTCGGCCACCACCGGTGGTTCGGGCCTTCGTGAAATGGTCGCCAAGGTGCTCAACAACCCTGAGCACCTGCAACTGAACAACGTCAGCGACCTGAACGCGACCACTCGCCAACAGGTCATCACCGCTGACCACAATCAGCACAAAGAGCAGATCGTCAATTGGCTGCTGGCCAACGAGACGTACCAGAAAGCCATCGTCTTCACCAACACCCGCGCCATGGCTGACCGTATCTACGGCCGCCTGGTGGCCCAGGACTACAAAGCGTTCGTGCTGCACGGTGACAAGGACCAGAAAGACCGCAAGCTGGCCATTGATCGCTTGAAGCAGGCCGGCGTGAAGATCCTCGTTGCCACCGACGTCGCCGCTCGCGGTCTGGACGTTGACGGCCTCGATCTGGTGATCAACTTCGACATGCCACGCAGCGGCGACGAATACGTCCACCGTATCGGCCGCACCGGTCGCGCCGGCAACGATGGCCTGGCCATTTCGCTGATCTGCCACGGCGACTGGAACCTGATGTCGAGCGTCGAGCGCTACCTCAAGCAGAGCTTCGAGCGCCGCACCATCAAGGAAGTCAAAGGCACCTACGGCGGACCGAAAAAGGTCAAGGCCTCTGGCAAAGCCGTCGGCGTGAAGAAGAAAAAGGTCGACGCCAAAGGCGACAAGAAGAAAACCGGCGCCAAGGCACCGACCAAGCGCAAAATCGCCAACCGCCCGAAGACCGACGCCCTGTCGCTGGTCAGCAAGGACGGCATGGCGCCACTCAAGCGCCGCAAGCCGGAAGCCCCGCCTGCCGAGTAACGCTTTCTTCGCTCAATAAAAAACCCGGACAGTGATTGTCCGGGTTTTTTTATGTCTAAAATCCGGCTACCCATGCCCACGCAATGCCTGGCGATGTATTGAACACCTCCGCACCCGTAGGAGCTGGTGAAGCCTGCGATCTTTGGGCAACCCCACACCCGTAGCAGCTGTCGAGCCTGCGAGGCTGCGTCCAGCTGCGCCAGGCTGTCGACTCAGCTGTCAGCCTTCTTCTCCGCCGTATCCAGTTCCTTCAAACGCTGATCAATCAACTGGCACTTGTCCGGTACGTCCGCGCTGGCAGTGTCCAGGTTCATATTCTGCAGTTCATCGTTGATCTCTTTGGCCTTGTCCGGATTCTGCTGCGTAAGTTCAGACACTCTCTTGGCCAGTTGGTCGCGCTTGATTGTGGCTTCTTCTGGCGTGCATGCCCAAACGGGGAGGGCGAACGCAAAGGTGGCAGCGAGGGTGAGCTTTATGAGAGTTTTCATGGAATGGCCTCTGATCCGTATCGGGCGGTTATGCGGTGGAGGCTGGTTGCGGGGCGAAAGTTCCAACAATACTGCGTCCGCAGCACCGGGCCGTGGGAAGCATCCCACGGCCCGAGGTAAATCTTCCGTGCCGTCATGCGCCATGACAGCAACTACTCGGCGCCACATCTTCATACCGATCGTGATACGTCATCCAATCCATAATCTCCCGTTCATTACGCCCCTTAGGCATCAAATCCAGGTAGTTATAAGCACCGACCAACATATCCAACCCCCGCGCGTAAGCGGAATAAGTGTGGAAAATTTCCCCATCCTCCCGGCGGTAAAACACACTCAGCCCCGGAAGTTCTTCCTCGGCGGCGTCAGACTTTTCATAGTTGTAGGTGGCTTTGCCAGCAGCGACGTCCTCTGAACGGAACGAAACCCCAAAGTCATAGTTGAAATCGCAGCCCTCTGACGAAACCCAGTCAAACTTCCAGCCCATGCGACGTTTGAACGTCTGAAACTCCGCGTAAGGCGCGTGGGAAACCACCACCACTGCGACGTCGTGGTGAGCCAGATGCAGATTGGCACCATCGATGTGATCGGCCAGAAACGAGCAGCCGGGACAGCCTTCATCCCAGCCTTTGCCGTACATGAAATGGTAGATGACCAGTTGGCTGCGGCCGCCGAACAGGTCGGCCAGTTTCAGCTCACCGTTGGGCCCCTGGAAGTGATAGTCCTTGTCGATCTTTACCCAGGGCAGGGCGCGACGCTCGGCACTGAGTTTGTCACGCTCCTTGGTAAACGCTTTTTCCTGGGCCAGATGTTGTTTGCGGGCGGCGAGCCATTCTTCCCGGGACACCACGGGATGGTTCTGAATGTTCATCAAGATTTCTCCTGCGTGAGGCTGGGAGGTGACTTACACCTATAGTCGCGCGACCGTCGGGTCATTCGACATACCGCCGGTCAGCGGCTGAGAAAAGCCGGGCTGAACGGCTCACGAGCGCACCGGTCACAACCTATGAAGGCCATCTCACTCACAGGCTTTGGAGGTTGAATCAGGATGACGACTTACAACTGGGATTTAATTGAACGCTTGTTGCACGAAGTGCAAAACGGTGAGCCCAGCTTTACTCCGCGGCCGTATGCCGAGCAGTACGCCGCAGAGAAGGCGTCCGAAGGTGAGCAGACTGAAAACGTCGACCATCTGAAAGCAGTGGCTGGCGAGTATGAAAGTCTGTTGGTAGAGCGCGGTTATA
>JALYPE010000781.1 GCA_030856525.1 Pseudomonadota bacterium
CACATGGCTGGGCAGCAATTGCCTGTACCTCGAAGACCTCTACATCACCCCCGAACAACGCGGCGGTGGTGCCGGCAAAACCTTGTTGCGCCATCTTGCCAGGATCGCCTGCGCCAATGACTGTGGGCGTTTCGAATGGAGCGTGCTGGACTGGAACAAACCGGCAATCGATTTCTACGAATCCATCGGCGCACGCCCGCAGGAAGAGTGGGTGCGGTACCGGATGGATGGGGCAGTGTTGCGGGATTTCGCTGCGGGTAACTGACAGCCGTTAAAGATCGCAGCCTTCGGCAGCTCCTACAGATTCGGTTCCCCGTTCCCCTACGGTCTAAACCGTTACGTGTAGGAGCTGCCAAAAGCTGCGATCTTTTTTTGCCTACATCCCAATATATGGGAGTGATATTTATATATTGAGATTTCTGCCCCATCAGGTTTATAGTCCAGCTCACTCACTGACCAAAAACAAAACAGGTGAACGATGCTGGCGCAATTGATCGCGCTCGATTGGGGGACGACCTCATTACGTGCTTACAAACTCGCCGAGGGTGGCCAGGTGCTCGAACAGCGTTCGCTGTCGTCGGGGATCATGCAGCTGCCGAAGACGGCACGGGTCATCAACGGTCAGCTGTGCGCTGACGGGTTTGAGCTGGCGTTCGATGAAGCGTGCGGCGACTGGCTGGACGCGCAGCCGGGTTTACCGGTGATCGCCTGCGGCATGGTCGGCAGCGCTCAAGGCTGGCGCGAAGCCGCCTACTGCGACACGCCGGCGAACGTCGCCAATCTCGGAAATTCCCTACAAACAGTTCGCAGCCTTCGCGGTGTCGATGTGCACATCGTCCCGGGTGTGATTCAGCGTTCGCGCTTGCCCAATGTCATGCGTGGCGAGGAAACCCAGGTGCTGGGCGTGCTGCAAAATCTGCCGGCCGAGGCGGGCGCCGATCTGTTGATCGGCCTGCCAGGCAGCCATTCGAAGTGGGTCGAAGTGGTCGATGGTCGCATCGTGCATTTCGATACCTTCATGACCGGCGAAATCTTCGCCGTACTCAGCGAACACAGCATTCTCGGACGCACCCAGCAACGCGGTGATTCTTTCGACGGCCACGCCTTCGATCGCGGCGTGCAAACAGCCTTGTCGGCGGACGGTGAGATCGGTCCGCTGTCGACGGTGTTCAGCGCCCGCAGCCTCGGCCTGACCGGTGAACTCAGCGCTGACGCGCAGCCGGACTACCTGTCCGGCCTGCTGATCGGTCATGAGCTGGCGGCCCTCGCCAACGTCCAGCGTCGACGCCGCAATGCCGCGCACCTGCCTTCGATCATCCTGATCGGCAACGCTCAATTGTGCAGCCGTTACAGCCGGGCGCTCGACGCCTGCGGTTTAGCCCGCGTGACGCTGGCCGAGCAAGCCACCGAACGCGGCTTGTGGCAGTTGGCGCTGTCCGCCGGACTGGTCGCAGCCCATCCATCCCGTTAAACCTGACTGGAGGTCTGACATGCTCAAACAAGCACTGGCGCAAAACGGTCTGATCGCGATTCTGCGCGGCCTGCGCCCGCAAGAGGCTGCGGCTATCGGTGAAGTCCTGTATGCCGCCGGATTTCGTGTTATCGAGGTGCCGCTCAATTCCCCTGAACCGTACGAAAGTATTCGCATCCTGCGCAGTACATTGCCTGCCGATTGCCTGATCGGCGCGGGCACGGTCCTGACCCCGGAGCAAGTCGAGCAAGTGAAGGCGGCGGGCGGCCAGGTGATCGTCATGCCGCACAGCGATGCCAGGGTTTTACGCGCAGCGAAAGCGGCCGGGCTTTACCTGTCGCCGGGTGTCGCGACGCCGACCGAAGCGTTCGCCGCGCTGGCCGAAGGCGCGGACGTGCTGAAATTATTTCCGGCCGAGCAGATGAGCCCGGCCGTCGTCAAAGCCTGGCTTGCGGTACTGCCGGCCGGAACGATTCTGGCGCCGGTCGGCGGCATCACCCCGGACAACATGCAGCTGTTCATCGATGCAGGGGTTAAAGGCTTCGGCCTCGGTTCCGGTCTGTTCAAACCGGGCATGACAGCCGAGCAAGTGGCGACCAATGCCAAAGCCTACGTAGCTGCATGGAAAGCCCTTCGCTAAGCATTTTCAGGCGCTGCGAGCGCCGCACTAACAAGAACTGCATTCAAAAGAGGCACGAGATGAAAATCACCAAACTGACCACCTTCATCGTTCCACCGCGCTGGTGCTTCCTCAAGGTCGAAACCGACGAGGGCGTGACCGGTTGGGGCGAGCCCGTGGTCGAAGGCCGTGCGCACACTGTCGCCGCAGCCGTTGAGGAGTTGTCCGACTACCTGATCGGCAAAGACCCACGCAACATCGAAGACATCTGGACTGTGCTGTACCGCGGTGGCTTCTATCGTGGCGGCGCGATTCACATGAGCGCGCTGGCCGGTATCGATCAGGCGTTGTGGGACATCAAGGGCAAGGCCTTGGGTGTGTCGGTCAGTGACCTGCTGGGTGGTCAGGTGCGTGACAAGATTCGTGTCTATTCGTGGATTGGCGGCGACCGCCCGGCGGACACTGCGCGCGCCGCGAGAGAGGCCGTCGAGCGCGGTTTCACCGCGGTAAAAATGAACGGCACCGAAGAACTGCAGTTTCTGGATTCCTTCGAAAAAGTCGACCTGGCATTGGCCAACGTTGCTGCCGTACGCGATGCGGTCGGGCCCAATGTAGGCATCGGTGTGGACTTCCATGGTCGCGTGCACAAGCCGATGGCCAAGGTGCTGATGAAGGAACTCGACCCGTACAAACTGATGTTCATCGAAGAGCCGGTGCTCAGCGAAAACTACGAAGCGTTGAAAGAACTCGCGCCGTTGACCAGCACCCCGATTGCCCTCGGCGAGCGGCTGTTCTCGCGCTGGGATTTCAAGCGCGTGCTCAGCGAAGGTTACGTCGACATCATCCAGCCGGATGCTTCCCACGCCGGCGGTATTACCGAAACGCGCAAGATTGCCAACATGGCCGAAGCCTACGACGTAGCGCTGGCGCTGCACTGCCCGCTGGGCCCGATTGCGCTGGCCGCCTGCCTCCAACTGGACGCGGTTTGCTACAACGCGTTTATCCAGGAACAAAGCCTGGGCATTCATTACAACGAGAGCAACGACCTGCTGGATTACGTCAAGGATCCGCGGGTGTTCGATTACGACAAAGGCTTCGTGAAGATTCCCAACGGCCCAGGGCTGGGGATCGAGATCAACGAGGAATACGTGATCGAACGCGCGGCCGTCGGCCACCGCTGGCGCAACCCGATCTGGCGCCATGCCGATGGCAGTTTTGCCGAGTGGTGATCGAT
>JALYPE010000796.1 GCA_030856525.1 Pseudomonadota bacterium
GGTATCACCCGATCAACGCGGCATATACCCCAACTGCCAGCGCCGCGGAATCTTCAACGACAGCAACCCGATCGCGCCCGCCAGCAACCCGCTGACAAACAACGCCCTGAGCCCAAGATGATGCTCCAGCACCGCACCCAGCACCGCGCCGGCAAACATTCCGGCCCAGGGAATTAACTGCACCCGCCAGCCATTGCGCCGTTCGCCGAGCATCCAGCGTCCCAGGCCGCGGCCGAAGCGTGACAGGGCGCCGGTGACATAGGTCAGGCCGACCGGCAGGCCATTCACTTCCTCCACCGCGGCATTGAGCATGCCCATGGCGATGATCGCCGCCAGCAACGCCGGCAGTTGTTCCGCATAGGGCCAGGCAGCAGCGCCGCAGAGCAGGGTGGCGATGCACAGCAACAAGGGCAGCGCCCGCCGACCGCCAAGACGGCTGACGATGATGCCCATGGCGTTGCCAATGATGAACGTGGCCACGAGGATCAGCAGGCGCAGGCTCAGGCCCATGTCGCCGTCGCCGATGGCCACGGCGAGACGGGTGGTGTTGCCGCTCATGAAGGAAACGAAGTCGCCGCTGGCCATGAAGCCGATGGCATCGGTCATTCCGGCCAGTACCGAGAGTGCGGCCACCAGCGACAGGCCGACGCGTCCGCGCCATTTCTGGCGATGCAGATGGCCCGCACTGGCGTGGGTGCTGGAGGACGAGGGCAGCATCGTCAGATTGATCCTGGAGCGGCGACGGTCACTTGTTCAATCCGTATAAGTCGCAATACTCCAGCCAGTCCATCCCGGCCATTTCGGCCACTTCCTTGTGCACTTCCATGCGCTGGGCCTGGTACTCCTCGGCGCTTGCCGCAGTCAGTTGCAAGGTCAACTCCCAGGCAAACAAGTCCAGGCGTTCCGCTTCAGCCTCGTAGGCTTCGTGCAAACGTTCGTCGCGGTACTGCGCAGCGGTTTCCCCCTTGGCCTGCGCCAATAGCGGGTTGATAGTGTCCAGTTCGTGGCGCAGCTCGGGGCGCTCATCGAGAAATTTCTGCAGGGCCTGTTCGTGTTGCTGTTCGCTTGCCGCCATGGTCGCTCCTTGAGGAATTTTTACGAAGATTGCTTCTTGGCCTTGGCCGCCGCCGCCAGGCATTCGAGGGCGAATTGCTCGGGGTAGGTCATCTGGATCGGCGTGGTCTCGCCTTTGACGGTTCTTTCGCCTTCGAGGATGTAGCGGATTCGCTTGTCGGTGACGCCGATGCGTTTGGCGATCCACGACGGCGTTTGTCCGATCTGACTGATCAGCTTGTCGGCATATTCAGCAGTCGGTTTGTAAAATTCGGCATTGGGTGTCATGGGACGTTCCAGAAAATAGGCCCGGTGAAACGGGCGATGTGGCATTTGGCGCGACAGGGTGCGCGAATCGTTGCACGGTGTCGCGCTATAAATGAAGTAAAGCAGAACGATACGCCGCGCCACGATGATACAGTCCGTTTTTTCTTGATGAGCACAAGCAATGCGAATTCTGATGGTGGCGCTGGCCGTGTCGTTGCTGGCGGGATGCGCCGGTTCGGCGATGAATGATGCCCGCACGGGAACCCCGTACAAAACCCTGACGTCGGAAAAGCCGGAAAAAGTCGTGGCCCAGTGTGTGCAATTTGCCTGGCAGGATGAGGCGGTATTCGGCGTTGACGCCGGTGCGTATCTGCAGCCGGGCAAGAAAGGCGGCTCGACGGTTTACACGCGTTCGGCGGAGTCGTTTGTCGATCTGACGACGGCGGTGACGGGAACAGAATTGAGTTATTACGCCCAGCGTGACGATTTTGTCGCCAAACGCCGATTGGCGGCATTGGCGACCTGCCTCTGAGCTGTGGGAGCAAAGCTTGCTCGCGATCAACGATTACCCGGTCTGTCTCACTGCCGCCATCGCGGGCAAGCCTTGCTCTTACTGGAAGCATTTAAATCGCAGCAATGTGTCAGACGTGGTTGATCAGGCGTTTCTGTAGAAAGAAGCGCCGATGGCCCGGCGGGTAGTCGGCAATCTGGCCCACCTCGCTGAAGCCAAGCTTCTTGTAAAACGCTGGCGCCTGAAAATCGAAGGTGTCCAGCCAGATGCCTACGCATCCCTTTTCCCTGGCCAGGTCCTCGGCCATCTTCATCAGCCGGGAACCCATGCCCTGGCCCCGCGCCTGATCCGGCACCGACAGCAATTCGATGAACAACCATTGAAAGAAGAACCGGCCGTACAGGCCGCCGAGGATCACATCGTTGTCATCGCGCACCAGCAGCGCGAGCGATTCCGACTTTCCATCACCCGCTTGCGCAAGGTTATAGGCGCGCAACGGTGCAAGGATCGCTTCTCGATCCTCGGGCGTCGGCTCTTGGGTCATTTCTATGCGTAAAGTCATCAGCTACATCCTTTTGGCGTTGAGCAGCGAGCGTATCCGGGTCGCCGTAAATGTTCCATCCCTCACCTGTGGAACCCTCGCGAGTGCGCAGGTGTCTAGGCATTACAGCGTCATTTCAGAACGCGGCCGATGAGGATTGCCAGTGAACATTTTTGAAGCCTTGCGCGAAAGCCATGACCGCCAACGCACCTACGCCGAAGCGGTTGTACGCACCAGTGGCGACACCCCGGAGCGTAAAGAGGCGTACGAACGCCTCAAAGCCGAACTTCAGGCCCACGAAACTGCGGAAGAGCGGCATTTCTACATCCCGCTGATGCAGTTCGACAATGGCGTCGACCTCAGCCGTCATGCGATCTCCGAGCATCACGAGATGGACGAAATGATGGAAGAGCTCGACGAGACCGAGATGTCCAGCCCATCGTGGTTGGCTACAGCGAAAAAACTCTCGGAGAAAGTCCACCACCACCTCAAGGAAGAAGAAAACAAGTTCTTCCAGAGCGCCGGCAAACTGCTTAGCGACAAACAGAAAACCGACCTTGCAGATGAATATTTGAAGGAGTTCGAGGAGCAGCTCAAGTCAGCGTGATTTCATCTAACATGCGCTTCTTTTGACGGAAAACGGATAGGTTGTCATGGCCAAAACAGCCGAGCGGGTCAACATCCTGGAGTCTCAGGTGTTGTCCCACGACTGGTACCTGCTGAAGAAAATCACTTTCGATTACCTGCGCAACAACGGTGAATGGCAACGTCAGACCCGCGAGGTTTACGACCGCGGCAATGGCGCGGCGATTCTGCTGTTCAACCGGGCAAAGAAAACCGTCGTGCTGACGCGTCAGTTTCGTTTGCCGGTATTCGTTAACGGTCACGACGGTTTGCTGATCGAAGTGGCAGCGGGGCTGCTCGAAGGGGCGGCGCCGGAAGAGCGGATTCGTGATGAAGCTGAGGAGGAGACGGGCTACCGCGTGCACCACGTGCAGAAAGTCTTCGAGGCGTACATGAGCCCCGGCTCGGTGACGGAAAAGCTGTATTTTTTCATCGCCGAATACGATGCGTCATCCAGGGTCAGCGAGGGTGGTGGGCTGGAAGCGGAGACCGAAGAGCTGGAAGTGCTGGAGTGGCCGTTCGATGAAGCACTCCAGGCTTTTTATCGAGGGGAAATCTGCGATGCAAAAACCATCATGCTGCTGCAGTATGCGGCCATGAAAAACCTCTTCACCCCGATGCGCTCCACGTAGCAGCTGCCGAGCCTGCGAG
>JALYPE010000811.1 GCA_030856525.1 Pseudomonadota bacterium
TTTCAAGCGTGTTGAACTGACCACACTGACGCCCTACTCCGGCAAATTCGCCGGTTATCGTATCCGCAAGGGTCGGCTCAATCTCGACCTTCATTACATGATCACCAAAGGTCAGCTTAAAGCTGAAAACAAAGTGGTGGTGGAGCAGCTGCAACTTGGCGAAAAGGTCGACAGCCCCGACGCCACCAGTCTGCCGCTGAAGTTGGCCATCGCTCTGCTCAAGGATGTCGACGGCAAAATCTCCATCGAGTTGCCGGTCACTGGCGACCTCAACAATCCGCAGTTCAGCGTCATGCCGATTGTCTGGCAAACCCTGCGTAATCTGATCGTCAAAGCCGCAGCGGCACCGTTCAAGATGATTGGCGGGCTGGTGAGGGGCGGCGGTTCGGAAGATCTGGGCACGGTGTCGTTTGCGGCCGGTTCCAGCGAATTGAACAAGGATGCCGAGGGCTCGCTGATCAAGCTGTCACAGGCGCTGAAAGAACGTCCAACTCTGCGTCTGGAAATCGAAGGCACCGCCGCTGCTCGCAGCGACGGCCCGCTGATTGCCAATGAGCGCCTGGAACGTGAATACCAGTACAACTATTTCAAGATGCTCCAGCGGCGCGGCGACAAAGTACCGGCGCAAGCGTCGTTGCTGGAGGTGCCGGAGGGCGAGAAAGGTCCGTTGCTGGAAGGCATTTACCGCACCCGTCTGAAAACCCAGCCGCCTGCGGAATGGAAGGATCTGGGCAAGGAAGAGCGCACGGCAAAAATGCGTGAGGGTGTGATCGCGTTCTGGAGTTCCAGCGAGGTCTTGCTGCGCCAGCTCGGCCAGGACCGTGCCAGCAGCATCAAGGATTATCTGGTCGACAAAGGTCAGTTGGCTGACGACCGCGTGTACTTCATCGACTCCAGCCTCGGTGAACCCGAGAGCGACGGGCGAGTGGTTACGCCCTTGCACCTGGATGCCGAGTGATGATCAAGCGATTGTTGTTGGGCCTGACACTGAGTGTTGCCGCAAGCCAGACGATGGCCGCCGATACGTTGCGTTGCGGTAGCCAGTTGATCAGTGTCGGCGATCGTTCGAGCGAGGTTCTGCACAAATGCGGTGAGCCGGTGAGCCGCGATGTGTTGGGCTACAAGCGCAGCGCCAACCGCCGGGAAGAGTTTCAGGTGGAGGAATGGACCTACGGGCCGAACGGCGGGATGTATCAGTACTTGCGGTTCGAAGGTAATCGCCTGAAGCAGATCACCAGCAATCGCGGCAACTGACGCCCGCTGCGGAGTCTGTAGGAGCGAGCTTGCTCGCGAAAATACGCCTGGGCAACACTCTGTTCCAGATAGCCCCGTCATCGTTAACGAGCATCGCGAGCAAGCTCGCTCCTACAGGTGGGTTTTGTGTTGCCCACAATAGAACAGGCCCCGGACACGAATGTCAGGGGCCTGTAATGGCCACAATCCTTGTGGCCGTCGCATGAACTCTCAGTTGCGGTAGACGTATGACTCGGCTCGTCTACCGCGCCCTCTCCCGGTTCAGGCGAGAAGTCTGTCTTACTCGGATTTCAGGCCGTCAGCAGAGACCGCTTTAACGCCTTTGATTTTCTTGGCGATAGCGACTGCAACGTCTTTTTGCGAATCGGTCACTGCCATGGTGGACGACAGGGAAACAACGCCTTTGTTGGTTTCTACCTTGATGTCGGTACCAGGAATGCCTTTTTCTGTAACCAGGTCAGCTTTGACCTTGGTGGTGATCCAGGTGTCAGAGCCAGCTTCTTGCGCTTTATCAATTTCACCAGCGGCCAGAACCATTGGAGCCTGGGATGCCTGAGTGGCGGCGAAGGCAGCGTTGGCCATGGTCAGGGTCAGCGCGGTAGCAGTAGCGGCAGCGATAGCGAACTTCTTCATACGAGTAACTCCTGTTTTTCTTTAAAGTCTGCTGCGTGTGTTGTCAGCAGGGTTACTGGGTATATTGCGAAGGGTGTGCCAACTTTGAGACAGGATTTTTATTGTTATAAATCAATAGGTTATGGAGATGGTTGATTTTCGGAATCATGCATTTTGCATGAGTTGGAAAATATGTACATGCAAGTTGCGGGATTTGGGGTTGGCGTAAGGCCATGAATTTGCGGGAATTTCTGTTTTGCTGCTGGCCAATGTTTCAGAAATAAAAAACCGCCTCATTGAGGCGGTTCATTCAACACATCTTATCTACGCACCGTCACAGCCTTTAGGAGCGTATTCCTGCGTCACTGCAGTCGTACACGCCCAGCCAGTCTCAGCCGCGCGTGTCAATGTGATTGTTTTCCCGCCTACCGGAGCTGGAGCATTAGCGATTGTGCAAACGATCGTTCCTTTACCGTCAGCAGCTGTCCCGGATGCAGTCACCGCGCAATTTGGGGTCGTGGCAAGGCCACCTAATGCCGCCACATCCTTCACTCCAGTACCGTCATTCATAAGTTGCTCAAACGGCACCTTAAGGGCAGAAATCTCAGCCAACCCCGCCGTCACGCTCGCCCGCGCCTGATACTTCGAATAAGCCGGCAAAGCAAACGTCGCCAAAATCCCGATAATCGCCACCACGATCAGCAGCTCGATCAGCGTAAAACCTTTCTGTGTGTTCATTAACAAGCTCCGGTGCATGAGTCAAAATCCCATGATCTGATTAGCTCAAAGCACAGCTCATGCCAAAGCCGTTACCCGCAGTCGGCCGCGCGCTAAAAACATCAGAGCGCCCTTTCTTACCCCCGCCGTCCGCACTTTCTGACAATTATTGTCACCTCGGCATCCATGGTTTGGCTCAGCCGGTTGACTACGCTATAAGTCATGCATAGTTTGCGTCCGGAATCTCCATGAACGATATCGCCCTAAGCGGCCTGGCCAAGCAATTGGTCCTGGCCGAGCTGATCACTGAAAAAAACGCACAACAGGCGTATGAGCAAGCTCAGCGCAGCAAAATCTCCCTGATCAGTTATCTGGTGCAGAACAAACTGGTGGGCAGCCGCCAGGTGGCCGAGATCGCTTCGGAGCATTTCGGCATGCCGTTGCTGGACCTCAGCTGCCTCGACAAAGAGTCCCAGCCCACAGGCCTGGTCAGTGAAAAACTGCTCCGCCAGCACCACGCGCTACCCCTGTGGCGACGCGGCAATAAGTTGTTCGTCGGCGTTTCCGATCCGACCAATCTTCAGGCCATCAACGATATCCAGTTCAGCACCGGGCTCGGCACCGAAGCCATTCTGGTCGAAGACGACAAGCTCTCGGACGCGTTGGACAAGTTCTTCGACAACCAAAGCACCGGCCTCGAAGACATGGCCGATGTCGACCTTGATGGCGTGAACATCGAGTCGGGCGACGACAACCGTCAGGAATCCATCGCCGGACAGGATGCCGATGACGCGCCAGTGGTGCGCTTCGTCCACAAGATGTTGCTCGACGCCATCAAAAGCGGCTCTTCCGATCTGCACTTCGAACCCTACGAAAAAACCTACCGCGTGCGGATGCGCACCGACGGCATGCTGCGCGAAGTGGCCAAGCCCCCGATCCAGCTGGCCGCGCGCATCGCCGCGCGCTTGAAGGTCATGGCCAGCCTGGACATTTCCGAGCGGCGCAAACCTCAGGACGGGCGAATCAAGATGCGCCTGTCGAAGAGCAAGTCGATTGACTTCCGGGTCAATACATTGCCCACCCTGTGGGGCGAAAAAGTGGTGATCCGGATCCTCGACCCCACCAGCGCGCAAATGGGTATCGACGCGCTCGGCTATGAGCCCGGCCAGAAAGACTTGTACATGGCCGCCCTCAAACAGCCGCAGGGCATGATTCTGGTCACGGGCCCTACCGGTTCGGGTAAAACCGTGTCGCTCTACACCGGCCTGAATATCCTCAACACCGTGGACATCAACATCTCCACGGCCGAGGATCCGGTGGAAATCAACATGGAAGGCATCAACCAGGTCAACGTCAATCCCAAACAGGGGCTGGGCTTTCCCCAGGCGTTGCGCTCATTTTTGCGTCAAGATCCTGACGTGATCATGGTCGGTGAGATCCGCGACCTCGAAACCGCAGAGATCGCGATCAAGGCTGCGCAGACCGGTCACCTGGTGCTATCAACCCTGCACACCAACAGCGCCGCCGAAACCCTGACCCGTCTGCACAACATGGGCATTCAGGGTTTCAACATTGCCACCTCGGTCACACTGATCATTGCCCAGCGTCTGGCACGCAAACTGTGCAGCCATTGCAAGAAACCCATCGACATCCCCCGCGAAGCGCTGATCAAGGAAGGTTTCCCCGAGCAGCTCCTCGGCTCGTTCACCATTTATGAGCCGGTCGGCTGCGATCACTGCAACGGCGGCTATAAAGGACGTGTAGGGATTTACGAAGTGGTGAAGAACACGCCGGACCTGCAACGCTTGATCATGGCCGAGGGCAATTCACTGGAAATCGATATTCAAATGCGCAAGGACGGCTTCAACGACCTGCGTACTTCCGGGCTGATCAAGGCCATGCAAGGCATCACCAGCCTTGAGGAAATCAACCGGGTTACCAAGGATTGAACATGGCGGTCAAAGCAGCAAAAATCAGTGTTTACAGCTGGGAAGGTACGGACAAGAAAGGCACGAAAATGGCCGGCGAGCTCACCGGCCAAAGCCCGGCGCTGATCAAGGCGCAATTGCGCAAGCAGGGCATCAACCCGGGCAAGGTGCGCAAGAAGTCCGCGTCGATCCTCAATCTGGGCAAACGCATCAAGGCCCAGGACATCGCCCTGTTCACCCGGCAGATGGCGACCATGATGAAAGCCGGCGTGCCGCTGCTGCAGTCGTTCGACATCATCGGCGAAGGCTTCGATAACCCGGCCATGCGCAAACTGGTCGACGAGGTCAAACAGGAAGTCGCGGCAGGCAACAGCTTCGCCGCAGCCTTGCGCAAAAATCCGCAATATTTCGATGAGCTCTACTGCAACCTTGTCGACGCCGGCGAACAGGCGGGTGCGCTCGATACCCTGCTGGAGCGCGTCGCCACTTATAAAGAAAAAAGCGAAGCCCTCAAGGCCAAGATCAAGAAGGCGATGACTTACCCGGCGGCGGTAGTGTTCGTGGCGATCATTGTGACCGGGATCCTGCTGGTCAAGGTCGTGCCGCAGTTCGAATCGGTGTTCAAAGGTTTTGGTGCGGAATTGCCGGGCTTCACCGTGATGGTCATCGGCCTGTCGGAGTTCCTGCAGGAATGGTGGTGGGTGATCCTTGGCCTGCTGATCGCGGCGATATTCGGTGTGCGGCATGCCTTCAAGAAGTCCCAGGCCTTCAGGGACAGAACGGACACCTGGATGCTGAAAGTGCCGCTGGTTGGCACGCTGATGTACAAGTCCGCCGTGGCGCGTTACGCGCGCACCCTCTCGACCACGTTCGCGGCCGGCGTGCCGCTGGTGGAGGCGCTTGAGTCAGTGGCAGGCGCCACCGGCAACGTCGTCTTCAAGCGCGCGGTGTTGCGCATCAAGCAGGATGTGTCGACGGGCATGCAGCTGAACTTCTCCATGCGCACCTCGGGGATCTTTCCCAACATGGCGATTCAGATGACAGCCATTGGCGAAGAGTCCGGCGCACTGGACGACATGCTCGACAAGGTCGCCAGTTTCTACGAGGCCGAAGTGGATAACATGGTCGACAACCTCACCAGCCTGATGGAGCCTTTCATCATGGTCGTCCTCGGCGTCATCGTCGGCGGTCTGGTGGTTGCGATGTACCTGCCTATCTTCCAACTCGGCTCAGCAATCTGACATGGCTTTGAATGAAATCCTGACTGTCTATCCGCTGGCCTTTATCGTTATCGCCTGCATCGTTGGCCTGCTGGTCGGCAGCTTCCTTAACGTGGTGATCTGGCGCCTGCCAAAAATGCTCGCCCGTGAGTGGCGCGCGCAAGCTCTCGACATTCTCGGTTTGCCCGCCGAGCCCGCGCTGCCGACCTATAACCTATTGTTGCCGCACTCACAGTGCCCGCATTGCGACCATCGTATCCGCGCCTGGGAAAACATCCCGGTGCTCAGTTATGTGTTTCTGCGCGGACGCTGTGCGGGGTGCGCGGCGCCCATCAGCCAGCGTTATCCGCTGACCGAACTGGTCTGTGGCGTGCTGTCGGGGTTCGTGGCCTGGCATTTCGGTTTCGGCTGGCCGGCGCTGATGGTGCTGTTGCTGACCTGGGGCCTGTTGGCGATGAGCCTGATCGACGCCGAGCATCAATTGCTGCCGGATGTGCTGGTACTGCCGCTGCTGTGGCTCGGCCTGATCGTCAACAGTTTCGGGCTGTTCGTGCCGCTGACTGAAGCCTTGTGGGGCGCAGTAGCTGGTTACCTTTCGTTGTGGTCGGTGTTCTGGCTGTTCAAGCTGATCACCGGCAAGGACGGCATGGGCCATGGAGATTTCAAGCTGCTGGCGATGTTGGGCGCCTGGGGCGGCTGGCAGATTTTGCCGCTGACGCTGCTTTTGTCTTCACTGGTCGGCGCCGTGATTGGCCTGATCATGCTGCGTCTGCGCAACGCGCAAACCCCGACGCCGATCCCTTTTGGTCCTTATCTGGCCATTGCCGGCTGGATTGCCTTGCTCTGGGGTGGTCAAATAACCGCCTTTTATTGGCAGTTTGTCGGTTTGCAATGAAAACCCCTGTGAAAAAACCCTGGATTCTCGGCCTCACCGGCGGCATCGGCAGCGGCAAAAGCGCGGCCGCCGAGCACTTCAGCAGCCTTGGTGTGCACGTGGTGGACGCCGATCACGCAGCGCGCTGGGTGGTTGAGCCGGGCCGTCCGGCGCTGGCGAAAATCGTCGAACATTTCGGTCCCGGCGTGCTGCAAGGCAACGGCCAACTGGATCGCGCGGCCCTGCGCAAACTGATTTTTGAAGTGCCGGAACAACGCTTGTGGCTCGAAGCGCTCCTGCATCCGCTGATCGCTGATGAAATCGTCGAACATCTGGGCAAGGCACAATCACCTTACGCGATCCTGGTGTCGCCGCTGCTGATCGAGTCCGGCCAGTTCAGCATGACCCAGCGCGTGCTGGTAATCGACGCCCCCGAACAGCTGCAGATCGAACGCACCCTGCAACGTGACCAGACCAGCGAGCAACAGGTTCAGGCGATCCTCAAGGCTCAATCCAGCCGTCAGGATCGCGTGAGCCATGCCGACGACGTGGTGGTCAACGACCGCGACCTCGCCTGGCTGCACAGCGAGGTCGAGCGTCTGCATCACTTTTACCTAACTTTGCGTGGAGGCCAGTCATGAGCCAAACCCCAACCGTCGAATGCCCAACCTGCGGCGCCCCAGTTGAATGGAGCGCCGACAGCACGTTCCGGCCGTTCTGTTCCGATCGCTGCAAACTGATTGACCTGGGCGCGTGGGCCTCGGAAGAACACAAGATCCCGGTCAGCCCGGACGCCGAAGACGATCTGTTCAGTGAAGATTTCGAGCCGCGCCATTGATCGCAGAGGTGCCATCCGCCCTGATTTTCATCAAGCTTCGCCGCTGGATCGATCAGGCTTTGGGGTCTTCATCTTTCCACGGCGCTGACAGGTAGCGCGTGCGGTTGAACGTCTCCAGCCACTCAGGGCTGAACACCACCAGCGCGCTGACCACCATCCCGTTGATGAACGCCTCCGGAAAAATGATCAACCACAGGTAACCGACGAAATCCTCCAGCCAGTACGGCATGGCGAATCGTCCATCGAACCACAGCAGCCACAGGGCCAGCAGCAGGCACAACAACGCCGAGACCGCCGCCGCGAAGAAACCCGAAACGAAGATATACACAAAGGGATTTCGCGGCTGCGCGCGCTCCACCAGAATCGCGCAGCACTCGGTCACCAGCACCGGCAGCAGAATCAGCAACGCGCCATTCACCCCCATTGCGGCCAGGTCCTGGCGCCCCAAGAGGATCAACCCTACCTGCGCGACCAGCCCGCCGACGATCGCCAGCGGCCAATCGAGCAGCAGCGTCACCGCCGTCATGCCGAGAAAATGGTAAGACACGCCGGTATCGAAATCCCGTCGCACCAGCCACAGCATGAACAGCGCAAACACAGTGCCGAACAGCAGATGCTGGCGCCGGCTGTCCGCGAACAATTCAACCCACGGCACGCGGCAGATTGCCCACAGCAGTACCGGCGCATAGATCAGCCAACCCACTGTGAGGCTCTGCGGTGATAACAATTCGGCGCCGATCATGGCTACAGGTCTCCGGCACTTGGGCCAATACAACCGGGAGGATCGCCCGTCTTGCAGAGCGCCCCTGAGGATCGCCCTCAGTCTACACCTGGGTTCCCGATGGCATTAAGTAACGCATCCCGCCGACGTGAATGGATTTATTGCCTAGACTCTTTTTGTCCACCGTGCGTTTTGGAATAAACGACACGACATAACAACAAGAGGAACACGTGAATGCTCAAGTCTTTTTGCAAGGCAGCGGTCTGCGTATTGGCGCTGGGGGCGTCTGGTCTGACGCTGGCAGCCGATCCGGTCATCATCAAGTTCTCCCACGTGGTGGCCGAACAAACGCCCAAGGGTCAGGGCGCGCTGATGTTCAAGAAGCTCGTGGAAGAACGCCTGGCGGGCAAAGTCCGGGTCGATGTTTATCCCAACTCATCCTTGTTCGGTGATGGCAAGGAAATGGAGGCGCTGCTGTCAGGCGATGTGCAACTGATTGCACCGTCGCTGGCTAAATTCGAGCAATACACGCCCAAGTTGCAGCTGTTCGACCTGCCGTTTCTGTTCAACGACATCGCTGCGGTCGACCGCTTTCAGCTCAGCCCTGAAGGGCAGAATCTGCTGAAGTCGATGGAGAGCAAGAACATCACGGGCCTGGCGTATTGGCACAACGGCATGAAGCAATTGTCGGCCAACAAGGCACTGCGTGAACCCGCCAATGCGCGCGGCCTGAAGTTCCGCGTACAAGCCTCCGCCGTGCTGGAAGAGCAGTTCAAGGCAGTGCGCGCCAACCCGCGCAAAATGAGCTTCGCCGAGGTGTACCAAGGCCTGCAGACAGGCGTGGTGAATGGCGCGGAGAACCCATACTCGAACATCTACAGCCAGAAAATGCACGAGGTGCAGAAATTCATCACCGAAACCGACCACGGCTTGCTCGACTACATGCTGATCACCAACACCAGGTTCTGGAGTGGCCTGCCAGCGGATGTGAGAACCGAACTGGACAAGATCATCGTCGAGGTCACGGCGCAGGTTAACAAGGACGCCGAGAAGCTGAATCAGGACGCCAAACAGAACATCCTCACCGCCAAAACCACCGAGATCATCACGCTGACTCCAGATGAGCGCGGCAAATGGCGTGAAGCGATGAAACCAGTGTGGGCTAAGTTCGAAGCGGCTATCGGCGCTGACCTGATCAAGGCCGCCGACGCCGCCAATCAGGCTCAGTAATCTGCCCGTGAGCGCCGCCTTGACGGGCGGCCGCTCGTTCACAGTCGTCACTCGATCGGGAGATGCCACTCATGAATGCCTTGCGGCGCATCTGGGAACATTTCGAAGAAGGCTTCATTGTTTTCCTGCTGGCAGCGATGACGCTGGTGACCTTCGTTTACGTCATCGTGAACAATCTCTATGGCGTGTTTTACAGTCTCGCCGACGCCTGGCCAAGCGCCAGTGAACCGCTATTCGCGGTTGGCGACAGCATCATGGGCATGGCGCAGGCGATGACCTGGAGCATTTCGATGACC
>JALYPE010000816.1 GCA_030856525.1 Pseudomonadota bacterium
GGTACACCCTGGAAACTTTGTACGACTTGCAGTCGGGCCGTTACCTGGCGTTGGGGATGAAGAACGAAGAGAAGTCGGCCTATGACTTCGGCTTCACCGCAACTACCGGCGACTTCACCCCGGCGGCATTGCGCCAGGAAGGTGTTCGCTAAACGGCGCGGATAGAAGCTTACCTGCGCAAAACGCCCCGACTGGTTCGGGGCGTTTTTTTTGGAGCTCATGAAGCGGTCTCGTGCCCTGATGTGTGAATGACCCTGTCTGCGACAGCACTCGGATCAACTGTAGGAGCTGGCCTGCCGGCGATGGCGGCATGACGAACACCCGATCCCTTGGGTTGGACCCGATCAGATTGTGGGAGCAGAGCTTGCTCGCGAAAGCTGTGTTCAAGGCGACGTAGGTTTTGAGGGGGGGTACATATCCGTTGATGTGGCGATGGCCTCTATTGGTTCCGCCCTTACGGCGGGCCGCGCAGGCTTCTCCAAGTGACTCGCCGTAAGGGCGAAACCATTGGTCGCCGTTACTCCGACCATGGATATGCACCCAACCCCCAACCTTCCTGCCAACCCAGCCTTTTTGTAGCCATTTGTAGCATTAACCTTCATTACCTCCGCGTTTACCGCTAGTCTGCGGACATCTGCAACGCCGCCAACAGCAATTCAAACAAGAGCCGGCCATGACTGATCTGTCCCCACTCCCGGGCCACGCAAGCGCTGCCGTCGCCACAGTCGACGGTCGCTTCTTTCGGCCTCCGCTGCCTGACGGCCACGTGCTGCGGCCGCGTCTGTGCGAGCGCTTGAGTGCGGGGCTCGCTGGCAGATTGTTGCTGGTCAGCGCCCCCGCAGGCTTCGGCAAGAGCTCGTTGGCGGTGGAGTTCTGTCAGAGCCTTCCAGTGCATTGGCAAAGCCTCTGGCTAGGCTTGAGCCCCCGAGATAACGATCCGGGCCGGTTCCTTGAACGGTTACTCGAAGGCCTTCAGGATTTTTACCCCTCACTGGGCCGGCAATCCTTGGGCCTGCTGAAAATGCGTCAGCGGCATCAGCCATTTGCCTTCGAAGAATGGCTCGACGGGCTGCTCGATGAGTTGGCGGAGCATTTGATGCCCACCGCCCCCTTGCTTCTGGTACTGGATGACTACCATCTTGCCCAGGGACCAGTGCTTGATCGCTGCCTGCAATTTTTCCTCAACCACTTGCCCGATGGCTTGCTGGTGATGGTCACCAGTCGTCAGCGTCCGGACTGGCATCTGGCGCGCCTGCGGCTGTCGCGGCAACTGCTCGAACTGCACGAGCAGGACCTGCGCCTGACCCATGATGAAGCCGTGACCCTGCTTGATCGCCACAGCACTCCCTTGCGCGGCGAAGCGCTGGAAAACCTGATTCAACGCAGCGAAGGCTGGGTGGCCGGTCTGCGGTTCTGGTTGCTGGCCGCTTCCGAAGCAGGTACCGAAGGTGCGTTGCCGCAGTCATTGCACGGTGGCGAGGGGCTGATCCGCGATTACCTGCTTGAGGAGGTAATCGATTGCCTGCCCGCCGAAGTCCAGTCGTTTCTTTACGACACGGCGCCTCAGGAACGATTCTGCAGCGAGCTGTGCGACGCCGTTCGCGAAGCGCATGACAGCGCCGAGATCCTGCGTTACCTGCTCGCCCACCAGGTGTTTCTGGTGCCGCTCGACGAACAGGGCCATTGGTACCGCTATCACCACCTGTTTTCCGATCTGCTGCGCATGCGTCCCACGACTCAATCAATCGTTCCGCCGGCCAGCCTGCACCTGCGCGCCTGTCGCTGGTTTAACGCGCAAGGGCTGCTCGATGAAGCGGTTGAGCAGGCATTGCGCGCCGGTCACCTCGACGTCGCTGCCAATCTGGTGCAAAACCTTTCGGAAGAACAACTGCTCGCAGAACAGAACGTCGGCATGTTGCTGCGCTGGAAGATGGACTTGCCGGACAGCCTGCTGATCAGTACCCCGCGCTTGATCGTGCTCTACAGCTGGGCGCTGGGGCTGGCCTGTCAGCTGGACGCCGCCGAGGAACTGGCCAGTCACTTGAGCCGATTCCTGCCGGCGCCGTCGGCCACGGCGCAGAAATCCATGCTGGCTCAGTGGCTGGCCCTGAGCGGAATCATCGCTCGCGGTCGCGGCAACCGTGAACTGACGCTGTTGTATTGCGGCGAAGCGCTGGAAAGCCTGCCCTCCAAACGGTATGGCCAGCGCCTGATGTGCCTGTCGACCTTGTCAAACCTGGCGATTGCCGACGGCGATCTGTGGCGTGCACGGGGCTTGAACCGCGAATCTCTAGAGCTGGCGCAGCGTGTCGGTAACCCGTTGTTTGAAGCGCTGGCCCATTACGACCGCGCACGGGTGCTGCAGGCCCGCGGTGAAATTCTGCGATCGCTGGATGAAGTGCGCCAAGGGCTGCAGCGCCTGCAAGGGCTGTCGCCGCAAAGGCTTTACGCGGTTCGCGCACGCCTGACGTTATACGAAGGTTTTCTGCTAACCCTGCGCCTGCAGCCGCAAGCAGCGCGCGCGCGTTTGCAGGCCGGTCTGGCGGAAGCCCGCGCCTGTCGCGACATCAGCGTATTGATCGGCCATTGCGTAATCGCCCGGCTCGAAGGCAATGGCGGTGAATTCGCCAAAGCCTTCGCCGAACTTGCCGAAGCCGAACGGCTGATGCACATCTGGGACGTCCCGCCGATTTACTACCTGGCGATGATCACTCTGGTCAAATGCGAGCTGTGGCTGGCCCAGGGTCGCACGGATCTGGCGCAAGCCTGGCTCGCCCGTCTGGGGCAAACCTACAACGGTGAGCAAGCGGCCGCGCCGCCGGAATTCCACCCACAACTGCCGCTGCATATCGAGCTGCAGCAAGCGTTGCTCGATGTCATTCAGGGCCAGCCGATGCTCGCCGAAGGGCGCTTGAATGCGTTGATCGAGCACGGTCTGCAAAGCGGCAGGCTGATGCTCAGCGTGATGGCTCTGACCCAGAAAACCGAACTGCTCCTCGTTCATGACCGCGAGCCCGAAGCACGGCAGGCATTCGCGCAATCACTGCAGGGTGCAAGCGGCGGCGTTCTGCAGGCATTTGACACCCTGTTGAAAAAACATCCGGACTGGTTGCGCGAGCAACTGCAGCACGCTGCGAAAACTCCAGTGTTGCAAAGCCTCTCCGAGCGCCTGCCTGCGGCCACTGTTCCCATCGCCGCCGAACCCAACCACGCCCGCGAACAACTCAGCTCGCGTGAAATAGCTGTGCTGAAACTCATCGCCCAGGGTTGTTCAAACCAGGAGATCAGCGATCAATTGTTCATCTCGCTGCACACGGTAAAAACCCATGCCAGTCATATCAACAGCAAGCTCGGGGTTGAACGGCGCACGCAAGCGGTGGCGCGGGCCAAGGCGTTGGGGGTGTTGGGCTGAGCCACTTACGTGTTTCGGGTGGCGGTCAATACGCTGATGCAAATGTGCGAAAATCGCCCATCCCCGTTTTTCGAGTGCGAAGCGATGTCTCAGTTACCGACCCTCATCCGCGAAACCTTCCCCGTCGGCCCGTTGCAGTGCAACTGCACGATCATCGGCGATCCGATCAGCAAAAAGGCGATCGTGGTCGATCCGGGGGGCAATCATGAATTGATCCTCGCTCGGCTTGATGCCTTGGGCTTGCAGGTCGTCAGCATCATTCACACCCACGCACACCTCGATCACTTCCTGGCGTCCGGTCAGTTGAAAGAGAAAACCGGCGCGACCCTGCATCTGCACAAGGAAGATCAATTCCTGTGGGACAATCTGGAGATGCAATGCCAGATGTTCGGCGTGCCCTACACGCCAGTGCCATCGCCGGACCGCTGGCTCAGCGATGATGAAGAGCTGGCCTGCGGTTGCGGCGTGGCGTTGCACACGCCGGGGCATACGCCGGGCTCGATGAGTTTCTGGTTTGCTGATGCCAAACTGCTGATTGCCGGCGATACGCTGTTTCGTCGCGGAGTGGGGCGCACGGATTTGTGGGGTGGCGATCAGGCGACCATCGTGCGTTCGATCAAACAGCGGCTGTACACCCTCGACGAAGACGCGACCGTGGTGACCGGCCACGGTGCGGATACGCGACTGGGCGATGAAATGCGTGACAACCCTTTTGTGCGCGCCTGAGGGTGGCCAGGGAATTTTCATCGTCGGACATGATCCAAAACCCGCAAAGGCTGATGCCTTGAGCCGTTGCACCACCGAATGCAAAAGTAGGAGCACTTAATGTTCACCAAGCAGCGTTTGATTATTGTCGCATCGGCTGTGGCCTTGCTGTCCGGCTGCGCATCGCCCAACCCTTATGATAACCAGGGGCAGGCTGATAGCGGTTCCACCGGCATGAGCAAGACGGCCAAGTATGGTGGCCTCGGTGCGCTGGCCGGTGCCTTGGCCGGTGCTGCCATCGATCACAACAGCCGTGGCAAAGGGGCGCTGATCGGTGCCGCTGTGGTCGGTGCTTCTGCCGCCGGTTATGGTTACTACGCCGACCAGCAGGAGAAAAAATTGCGCGCCAGCATGGCGAATACCGGTGTCGAAGTTCAACGTGAAGGCGATCAGATCAAGCTGATCATGCCGGGTAACATCACCTTTGCCACCGACTCGGCAAACATTGCTTCGAGCTTCTATCAGCCACTGAATAACCTGGCGGGTTCGTTAAAAGAATTCAGCCAGAACCAGATCGAAATCGTCGGCTACACCGACAGCACCGGCAGCCGCCAGCACAACATGGATCTGTCTCAACGCCGGGCGCAGAGCGTAGCGACTTACCTGACTTCACAAGGTGTCAGCGGAGCCAACCTGAGCGCCCGCGGTGCCGGTCCGGACAATCCGGTTGCGAGCAACGGCGACGTCAACGGCCGCGCGCAGAACCGTCGGGTCGAAGTGAATCTGAAAGCGATTCCGGGCCAGCAGTACGGCGGCCAGCAGCAAGGGAACGTTCAGCAATACCCGTAACAGCCTGAGACAATCATGCGGGTGCGGGCCAGGTCAGCACCCCCCAGTCGCGCAGCTACAAAAAAGCCCCCGGACGATCACTCGTCCGGGGGCTTTTTCATGTCACGCAAAACCTGATTACTTCTTCAGGCCGTAATGCTCGTCCAGCATCCCCGGCGCGTTCGGGGATTTCGGTGCGTAATCGCGCGGCGGCTCCTGACTGCGCGGTGGCGTCAGGCGCTCGCGTGGCGCCTGCGCCGCGTCGGCGTGCAGGGCCGCCAGCAAACGTTGACGGGTCTGCTCGTCCAGCGCGAGACGGTTGGCACCGTCGGCGAGGTGTTCCTGCACTTCCTGATAGCTTGCGGTCATTTTCTTGACCAGCGATGCGGTGGTGTTGAAGTGGGTGACCACTTCGTTTTGATAACTGTCGAAACGTTCCTGAATATCGTCCAGCTGACGTTGCGTGCGGTTAGGCGCGGCATTCGGCGCCAGGCGAGCGATCAGGAATCCAATGGCGACACCCACAACCAGGGCAAGAGTCGGCAACAACCAAACTAAGAGCGAGTGTTCCACGAGTCCTTCCTCTATAAACGGCTTTGCTTTACGTTAACGGCTCGAACCTGCGCTGTATACCGCGATTCTCTCGCAATCCACCAGCACAGACAATTTGCTAGACGAGTCGACCCGATTCGAGGTCACGGAGTTCCTTCCTTGCTTATGCGCGAAACCCCCGTAGTGATTGATGGCCCGGTGGGTCAACTGGAAGCCCTTTATCTGGATAACGAGCAGCCGCGCGGCATCGCGCTGATTTGCCATCCTAACCCGGTGCAGGGCGGCACCATGCTTAACAAAGTCGTTTCGACCCTGCAACGCACCGCGCGCGACGCCGGCTTGATCACCCTGCGTTTCAATTACCGTGGCGTCGGTGC
The DNA here is from genome assembly GCA_030856525.1 of Pseudomonadota bacterium. GTDB lineage: Bacteria > Pseudomonadota > Gammaproteobacteria > Pseudomonadales > Pseudomonadaceae > Aquipseudomonas. The sequence continues at coordinate 5,875 of JALYPE010000816.1, forward strand.
CAGTGAAGGTACCCACGACATGGGCACCGGCGAAGTCGACGATGCGCAGGCCGCTGCCGAATGGCTGCGGGCAAAACATCCCGATCTGCCACTGACCCTGTTCGGCTTCTCCTTCGGCGGTTTTGTTGCAGCAAGTCTCGGCGGGCGTCTCGAAGCCAAAGGCGAGCAACTCGTGCATCTGTTCATGGTCGCCCCGGCGGTCATGCGTTTGAGCGATCAGGATCAACTGCCGCAGCACGGCTCGCTGACACTGATCCAGCCGGAAACCGACGAAGTCATCGATCCAGCGCTGGTTTACCAATGGTCCGACATGCTCGAACGCCCCCATGAGCTGCTGAAAGTGGCAGAATGCGGACACTTTTTTCATGGCAAGCTGACTGATCTCAAAGATTTGATCCTGCCGCGCCTTTCAAATTGATTGCAGTCTGACAAGCGATTACCCATGACGACTCGTACCCGCATCCTCACCGGCATCACCACCACCGGCACGCCGCACCTGGGCAACTACGCCGGCGCCATCCGCCCGGCAATCCTCGCTAGCCGCGACAGCAATGCCGACTCGTTCTACTTCCTGGCCGACTACCACGCACTGATCAAATGCGATGACCCGCTGCGCATTCAGCGCTCGCGTCTGGAAATCGCCGCGACCTGGCTCGCCGGAGGCCTCGATGTCGAGCGCGTGACCTTCTATCGCCAGTCCGACATCCCGGAAATTCCCGAGCTGACCTGGCTGCTGACCTGCGTTGCCGCCAAGGGCCTGCTCAACCGCGCCCACGCCTACAAGGCCTCGGTCGACAAGAACGTCGAAACCGGCGAAGACCCGGATGCCGGCATCACCATGGGCCTGTACAGCTACCCGGTGCTGATGGCCGCGGACATTCTGATGTTCAATGCACACAAAGTGCCGGTCGGCCGTGACCAGATTCAGCACGTGGAAATGGCCCGTGACATCGGCCAGCGCTTCAACCACCTGTTTGGCCAGGGCAAGGAATTTTTCACCATGCCCGAGGCGCTGATCGAGGAAAGCGTCGCCACGCTGCCCGGCCTCGACGGTCGCAAGATGTCGAAAAGCTACGACAACACCATTCCGTTGTTCAGCAGCGCCAAGGACATGAAAGACGCGATCTCGCGGATCGTCACCGACTCCCGCGCGCCGGGCGAAGCGAAAGATCCGGACAATTCGCACCTGTTCACCTTGTTTCAGGCTTTCGCCACGCCGGCGCAGTCCGACGAGTTCCGCAGCGAACTGTTGCAGGGCCTGGGTTGGGGTGAAGCGAAAAATCGCCTGTTTCAGCTGCTCGACAGCGAGCTGGGCGAGTCCCGTGAGCGTTATCACCAGCTGATTGAACGTCCGGCGGACCTGGAAGACATGCTGCAGATCGGCGCGAAGAAGGCCCGGGCTGTGGCGACACCGTTCCTCAATGAGCTGCGTGAAGCGGTCGGCCTGCGCTCTTTCGTTGCGCAGACTCAAGTGGCAGCGGCTACAAAAAAGAAAGCCGTTAAAGGCCCGCGGTTTGTCAGTTTCCGTGAGGAAGATGGCAGTTTCCGATTCCGTCTGCTGGCGGCCGATGGCGAGCAACTCCTGCTGTCGCGCAACTTCGCTGACGGCAAGACGGCCGGTCAAGTGACCAAGCAATTGCAAGCGGGCCAACCGTTGGATGTGCGCAGCGAAGACCTCAGCTTCAGTGTCTGGCTGGAAGGGGAATGTGTGGCGGACAGCCCGACGTTTGCCGACAACGCCGCCCGGGACGCTGCGATCGAGACGTTGCGCATCGCGTTGATGCCGGTTCAGGAATAATCAGCGGCGCGGTCCGACCAAGGGCCGATTGCCATTCTTATGGGCCGTCGCTACAGTGACGGCCCGTTTTTGTTGCCTTGCTAACGAATTATGACGCCCCTAGAACGATATCAAGCAGATCTGAAACGCCCGGACTTCTTCCATGACGCCGCGCAGGAAACTGCCGTGCGCCATTTGCAGCGCCTGTACGACGATCTGGTCGCGGCCTCGCAACACAAGCCGGGCCTGCTCGGCAAACTGTTCGGCAAAAAAGACCAGGTACCGGTCAAAGGCCTGTATTTCTGGGGCGGCGTGGGTCGCGGCAAGACTTACCTGGTCGACACCTTCTTCGAAGCGCTGCCGTTCAAGGAAAAGACTCGCACCCACTTCCACCGCTTCATGAAGCGCGTGCACGAAGAAATGAAGACCTTGGGAGGCGAGAAAAACCCGCTGACCATCATCGCCAAACGCTTCTCCGACGAGTCGCGAGTGATTTGCTTCGATGAATTCTTCGTCTCCGACATCACCGACGCCATGATCCTCGGCACCTTGATGGAAGAGTTGTTCAAAAACGGCGTGACCCTGGTTGCCACCTCGAACATCGTGCCGGACGGTCTCTACAAGGACGGCCTGCAACGTACGCGCTTCCTGCCAGCCATCGCATTGATCAAGCAGCACACCGAAATCGTCAACGTCGACAGCGGCGTGGATTACCGCCTGCGTCACCTTGAGCAAGCCGAGCTGTTCCATTTTCCGCTCGACGAAGCGTCCCACGAAAGCCTGCGCAAGAGCTTCCGCGCATTGACGCCGGAGTGCACGGCAGCGGTCGAGAACGACGTGCTGATGATCGAGAACCGCGCCATCCGCGCCTTGCGCACCTGTGATGACGTGGCCTGGTTCGAATTCCGCGAGCTGTGCGACGGCCCGCGCAGCCAGAACGATTACATCGAACTGGGCAAGATCTTCCACGCGGTGCTGCTCAGCGGCGTTGAGCAGATGAGCGTCACTACCGACGACATCGCCCGGCGCTTCATCAACATGGTCGACGAGTTCTACGACCGTAACGTGAAGCTGATCATTTCGGCTGAAGTCGAACTGAAAGACCTGTACACCGGCGGACGTTTGAATTTCGAATTCCAGCGCACGCTCAGTCGTCTGCTGGAAATGCAGTCGCACGAATTCTTGTCCCGGGCGCATAAGCCGTAGGACATTTCGGAAAATAAAAAAGGCCTGCATTGCAGGCCTTTTTTTATGAGGCAAGCCGAGGTTCCAGAGGTTTCTTACCGGATGTAAAGATCCCTCCTACATCAATCCTTTTCAGGCTTTGTTAGCGTTCCGGCCTCTTTGCGGCCCGCCCGGATCAGGCATGGCCACCTGTCGCGAAGTTTGTCTCTCTCAGCTCAAGGATGGGCTAAAAAAGCAAAAGGAAAAGCGCATGTT
>JALYPE010000819.1 GCA_030856525.1 Pseudomonadota bacterium
GATATGTACACCAGCGATAAACAAGCCGCCCAACACGTAGCCATCGCTGGCAAGCCAGCTCCTACAGTAGACCGCGTACACCCTCACGAATCCCGCCCGCTCGCACAGAGCTTCGCAAGCGCCTGTCAAACCCCTCCGTCAGACTTGCGAGTCAAAGCCGTCAAACCCGTCAAAGCGGCTTCCCACGATTCCCATGCTGAGCAACAAACGCCTGCACCGCTTTCAAATCATTCGGCAACACCGTGCAACGCTCATCCCGCTCAAACAGATCGGTCAAATGCACCGGCAATTCCAGCGCTTTACCTACGCCCGCTTTCAACACCGCATCCGGGAACTTCACCGGATGCGCCGTCCCCAGGATCACCATCGGAATATCCAGACTGCGACGGCATTCGCGCGCAGCTTTCACACCGATGGCAGTGTGCGGATCCAGCAACTCACCCGTCTGCTCGTACACCTCGGCAATGGTCTCGCACGTCTGCGCGTCATCCACTGCCAGCGAATCGAACAGCTTGCGAGCCTCGGTCCATCGCTCCTGTTCAACGCTGAAACTGCCACCCTGACGGAAGCTGTCCATCAAGCCGGCAATCGCCGCGCCGTTGCGACCATGCAGGTCAAACAGCAGACGTTCGAAGTTCGACGAGACCATGATGTCCATCGACGGCGACAGCGTCGCGTGCAAGGTTTCCTTCACGTACTGATTGCCGCTCATGAAGCGGTGCAGGATGTCATTGCGGTTAGTGGCGACGATCAGCTGATTGATCGGCAGGCCCATGTTGCGCGCCAGGTAACCGGCGAAAATGTCGCCGAAGTTACCGGTTGGCACCGAGAACGACACCGAACGCGCCGGCCCACCCAACTGCAACGAGGCGTGGAAGTAGTAAACGATCTGGGCCATGATCCGCGCCCAGTTGATCGAATTCACCGCTACCAGACGTGTGCCCTTGAGGAAGCTCTGGTCGGCGAAGCTCGCCTTGACCATTTCCTGGCAGTCATCGAAGTTGCCTTCGATGGCGATATTGTGGATGTTCTCGCCGAAGATGGTGGTCATCTGCCGACGCTGTACTTCAGACACACGGTTGTGCGGGTGCAGGATGAAGATGTCGACGTTTTCGCAGTGCTTGCAGCCTTCGATGGCGGCCGAGCCGGTATCACCCGAGGTGGCGCCGACAATCACCACGCGTTCGCCGCGTTTCTCCAGCACGTAGTCGAGCAATCTACCGAGCAGTTGCAGAGCGAAATCCTTGAACGCCAACGTCGGGCCGTGAAACAGCTCCAGCACCCATTCGTTGCCATTCAACTGGCGCAGCGGTGCGACGGCGCTATGGGAAAACACACCGTAGGTCTCTTCCAGAATTTTTTTGAAATCAGCATCGGGAATGCTACCGGTAACGAACGGACGCATCACCCGGAAGGCCAGCTCGTGATACGGCAGACCGGCCCAGGATGCGATCTCTTCCTGGGTGAAGCGTGGCAGGTTTTCCGGGACGTACAGACCGCCGTCGGTGGCAAGACCGGTCAGCAGGACATCTTCGAAATTCAGGGCCGGTGCCTGGCCGCGGGTACTGATATAACGCATGACTGGCTCCAATAGACAGTGTTCGTAGAACCGGGCCCGTCAGAGAACCCGGCGAACGATGAAGGCTTAGTTCAGGTGCTCGACACGAATCCGTACAACCGGACAGACCACACCCGCCAAGGCCTCAAGCGCGGCGATCGCGTCGTTGATGTGCTGCTCGAGCACACGATGCGTGATCAGGATCATCGGCACCAGGCCGTCGTGTTCTTCGACTTCCTTCTGCATGATCGACTCGATGTTGATCCCGCGTTCCGAAAGAATGCTTGCGACCTGCGCCAGCACACCCGGATGGTCCTTGGCCTGAATGCGAAGGTAATAGGCGCTTTCGCAGGCTTCTATCGGCAGTATCGGGTGCGCGGACAGCGAATCCGGCTGAAAGGCCAGGTGCGGCACGCGGTTTTCCGGGTCGGAAGTCATGGCGCGAACCACATCCACCAGATCGGCGATCACTGACGAAGCGGTCGGCTCCATACCGGCACCGGCACCGTAGAACAGGGTCGAACCGGCGGCATCACCATTGACCATCACGGCGTTCATCACGCCGTTGACGTTGGCGATCAGACGATCGGCCGGGATCAGCGTCGGGTGCACGCGCAATTCAATGCCAGAAGCCGTGCTGCGCGCCACACCCAGATGCTTGATCCGGTAGCCCAGTGCTTCGGCGTAGTTGACATCGGCGGTGGTGAGCCTGGTGATGCCTTCGGTGTAAGCCTTGTCGAACTGCAGCGGAATGCCGAACGCGATGGACGCAAGAATCGTCAGCTTGTGAGCCGCGTCGATGCCTTCCACGTCGAACGTCGGATCAGCCTCGGCGTAACCCAGCGCTTGCGCTTCGGCGAGGACGTCTTCGAAGGTACGACCCTTCTCACGCATTTCCGTGAGAATGAAGTTGCCGGTGCCATTGATGATGCCGGCGACCCAGTTGATGCGGTTTGCAGACAGGCCTTCACGGATCGCCTTGATCACCGGAATGCCACCGGCTACGGCTGCTTCGAACGCAACAATCACGCCCTTCTCTTGCGCCCTGGCGAAAATTTCATTGCCGTGAACGGCGATCAGCGCCTTGTTCGCGGTTACCACATGTTTTCCGTTCTCGATCGCTTTGAGTACCAGCTCGCGGGCAACGGTGTAGCCGCCCATCAGCTCTATGACGATATCGATCTCAGGGTTCGTGGCCACATCGAAGACATCGTTGGTAATCGCAATACCGGTCGTCTGGAACTGAGGCTTTGGCGTGCGCATGGCAATTTGTGCCACTTCGATTCCACGCCCGGCACGACGAGCAATTTCCTCGGCGTTGCGCTGAAGTACGTTGAAGGTTCCGCCACCGACGGTCCCTAACCCACAGATGCCTACTTTGACCGGTTTCACTGTGAACTCCCCATAAAACGGCCGACTCAAGGCCGGCCGTGAAAACAGCCGCAAGCTCGCGGCTCTCTATTAATGGCCCGGCAATAGTGCCGCCGGACCATGATCGTCAAAGGCTGGCCGTGACGATGCGAATTTTACTTGGCGCCCAGCGCCAGTTTGGCGACTTGTGGCGCAGGCTGGTAGCCCGGAATCACCTGGCCGTCAGCCAAGACGATGGCCGGCGTACCGTTCACCCCGATGGACTGACCCAGAGCGTACTGCTTGGAAACCGGA
>JALYPE010000829.1 GCA_030856525.1 Pseudomonadota bacterium
TAAACCCTGTGGGAGCGGGCTTGCTCGCGAAGAGGCCAGTGAGACCAACCTACCTCTAAAATCAGGCGCTGAGTACGCGGCACGCATCAGCCGGCAACGTCACCGAAACCGGATGCCCAATGCTCAACCCAACCCCCTGACACGGCGTACTCAATGCCGTAAACGAAACCCCTGAACACTCAACTGTGGTTTCAATCGTCGCGCCAATATCACGCACGAACGTGACCTTACCAAGTAACCGATTCCCCGCCGCCGGCTGCGGATGCGACAGTTGCAGATCCTCAGGGCGAATCAGCATTTTGACCTTCTCTCCGATCACAATGCTGCTGCAGATCGGTACTTCCAGCGCATCGCCACCCGGCAGCTCAATCTTGCCGTTACCCAGCGCCGTGGCCGCAAAGATGTTTCCCGAGCCGATAAAATCCGCGACAAATTCGTTGGCCGGGTGACGATAAATCTCAATCGGCGTACCCACTTGCTGCACCCGATGCTCACCCAGCACCACAACGATATCGGCCATGGTCATGGCTTCACGCTGGTCGTGGGTCACCAGGATGGTGGTGATGTTCAAGCGTTGTTGCAGCTGACGGATTTCCACCTGCATCGACTCGCGCAGCTTGGCGTCCAGCGCCGACAGCGGTTCGTCGAGCAACAAAATTTTCGGGTGATTGGCAATCGCGCGGGCAATCGCCACGCGCTGGCGTTGACCGCCGGACAATTTCGACACAGGGCGGTCGATCATGTCCTGCAACTGAATCAGTTGCAGCAACTCCACCACTCGCGCCTGCTGATCGGCCTTGCTGACGCCGCGCAGTTTCAGCGGATACGCGATGTTCTCCCCCACCGTCATGTGCGGAAACAGCGCCAGCGATTGAAACACCATACCGAAATTACGTTGATGCGCCGGGGTATGGCCGATGTCTTCACCGTCCAGGCGAATCTCACCGCCGCTGAGGGTTTCGAGCCCTGCAATCATGCGCAGCAACGTGGTTTTGCCGCAGCCGGACGGGCCCAGAAAACACACCAGTTTGCCCTCGGGCAAATGCAGGTTTACATCTTTTACCGCGCAGGCCGAGCCGTAATGTTTCTCGACGTTTTCCAGAATCAGACCAGTCATGTTGCACCTCAAATCAAAAGGAAACGCCGCCCTCGCCCACCAGCTTCTCCAACGCCCAGATCAGGACGAAGTCGATCAGCACGATCAGCACGGCAAACGAGAAAACGGTGGGGTCGAGCGAAGACACGGTGCGGCTGTACATCCAGATCGGCACGGTCATGACGTCGATGGTGTAGAGGAAATAGGTCACGGTGAATTCGTTGAACGAGACGATGAACGCCAGCAGCATGCCCGCCAGAATCCCCGACTTCATGAGCGGTACCACCACATCGATAATCGCCCGGGTCGGCGAGGCACCGAGCATCTGCGCGGCCTCTTCGACTTCACTGCCGATGGAGAGCATCGCGGCGGTGCAGTTCTTCACTACGAACGGCAAGGCGAGGATGACGTGGGCAATCACCAGCCGCGAGGTCGTCATCTGGAACGGCAGGCTGTCGAACACCAGCAGCAACGCCAACCCCAACACAACCATCGGGAACACCAACGGCAACGACATCAGTTGCAGTGCGACGGCTTTGCCGCGGAACTCGCAACGGGTCAGCGCGTAGGCCGCCGGCACCGCAATGATTGTCGCGAACACCATGGTCAGGCATGCCACCATCAAGCTGGTGGTCATGGCCTTGCCGAGGCTCAGCACGTCGCTTGAGTCCGGCGACACGAAGGTATTCCACGCCGCCTTGTACCATTGCAGGCTGTAGCTGCTCGGCGGGAAATCGAGGTTCGACGCACCGCTGAACGACATCACGATCATCGTCAGGATCGGCAACACCGCCAACAGCAGGATGAAGCCTGACAGGATGCCGGCAAACTTGCCGGTCTCGCCCGGCAGCAACCCATAACGTTTCTTGATCACAGAGCTCATTGCGAAGCCTCCAGCATGCGCCGACGACGGCCAGTGATGTATTCGGACAAGGTCATGATCGCCAGCGTGGTGACAATCAACACCACACCGGCAGCGGAGGCGGCGGGCCAGTTCATCAACGGCGCGATCTGGTCATGCACCATGACCGCCAGCATCGGCACGCGACGACCACCGAGCAACAAAGGCACCACGAAGCTACTGGCGTTGTAGGCAAACACCAACGTCGCGCCCGTGATGATCCCCGGCATACTCATCGGCAGCACCACTTGCCGGAACACTTGCAAACGGCTGGCGCCCAGCGTGGCGGCAGCTTCTTCATAAGTACGGGCGACCCCGCGCATGGCGCTGGCAATCGGCAGCACGGCCAACGGGAACGCGGTTTGCACCAGACCCATCAGTACGCCGTTCTGGTTGTAGAGCAGCATGATCGGTCGCTTGATCAGGCCAAGGCCCATCAGCGCCTGGTTGAGCATCCCGCCAGGTCCCAGAATCACCAGCCAGCCATAGCTTTGCAGCAGCAGATTGACCAGCAATGGCAGCAGCACCGCCGCGAGGAAGATCCGTCGCGCAAAAGGTGAGGTCAGCCGCGACATGGTGTAAGCCACCGGTATCGCCAGCACGACCGCGATCACCGCACTGATCAGCGCCAGTCGCAAGGTCAGCAGCAAGGATTTGAGGTAATAAGGCTCCAGCAGTTGCGCGTAACTGGCCAGGCTGAACCCGGTCCATTCCGCACCCTTGGTGCCCACGCTCATGCGCAATACCAAGAGGCTGGCGGTGATCAGCACGCCGAGGAACAGCATCGATGGCGTGAGAAAAAGCCAGGCACGCGTCGTCGGCGAAACACCCCGATGGGTGCGCGATGGAGCGGCGGCGACCGGATGAGTCAGAGGTTGGTGTTCCATAGCAAGGGTCTCGTCAATGGAAAGCAGCTGGCAACACAAGACCCGAAACCACTGCATTTCTAATGTGGGAGCGGGCTTGCTCGCGAAGAGGCCGTGTC
>JALYPE010000830.1 GCA_030856525.1 Pseudomonadota bacterium
ATCGCAGACACAACGGCGAATAACGCGCGTCCTGTTTGCACAGGGCGATGCACGCATTCAATACCTCGACCGGTTTGCCGCGATCCAGCGCTTGCAGGATCGGCTTGAGCAACGTCTTGCGCTGCTCCAGCCGCTCCAGCCGTTGCGCCAGACCCGCGCGATTGAACGGCTTGGTCAGGTAAGCATCGGGCTCATGCTCCAGGGCACTGAGCACCATCGCCTGACTGGTTTCGGCCGTGACCATGACGAACACCGCTTCATGGCTGATCAGCTTCTCGATCATCAGGTCTTCGAGCACCTGCTGGCCGTTCTTCTTGCCATCGCCCAGGTGGAAATCCTGCAGGATGAAATCGTAGGCCTTCTGCGAACACATGCGCAGCGCCTGCTCGCCGGTGTCCGCGGTGTCCACGTCCTTCACGCCCAACTCGCGCAGCATCGACCGCACGGAACTGCGGAAATCCGAGAAATCATCGACGATCAGAAAACGCTTTTGGTGATACGACAGCATCGAGGATTTCCAGACAATTTATTGGAGAGGGTCATGACTGTTCGGGTTATCGGCCAGCGGAGGTATTTATTGAAGTCGCGGGGATGAGATTTTGCGTGCGGATATTGATTGGGTTGGTGGTGAGTCAGGTGTGAATTTCGGGCACAAAAAAGCCCCGTGAGGATTACTCCTGCGAGGCAATTTTGAGAGCGTTCAGGCAGTGCTCGCACTGCCGCTGGCCTTGCGGGGCGTTTTGATCTCGCGAAAAAACGTTCGCCGATATTCAGAAGGCGACGTGCCGAGGTGAGCGCCGAATTGCTGCCTCAGCGACAAGGGAGTTCCAAAACCCGCTTCACTGGCAACACATTCAATGGGCAAGTCAGTCGTTTCCAGCAGTTCTTGCGCTCTGACAACGCGTTCAGCGTTCAACCATTGTGAGACGGTACTGCCCGTCGCCTCCTTGAACTTGCGAGTGAACGTGCGCCTGCTCATTTTCGCCATGTCCGCCAGGACGTCGAGCGACAGATCACTGGCCAAATTCATCCGAGCCCATATCAGCACATCCGACAGATGAGTCTCGCTGGACAGTTGCGGCACGGGATGCTCAACGTATTGAGCTTGTCCGCCCTGCCTGTGCGGCGGTGTCACCAGCATCTTCGCTGTGCGATTCGCCACATCAGCACCCAGTCGCTGGCGTACCAGATGAAGGCAACAATCGATCGCCGCCACGGTTCCGGCAGAGGTCACGATATTGCCATCGCTGACGTAGAGCACCTCGGGCCTGAAGCGAACCGCAGGAAAACGTCGCGCAAACTCGTCTCGGACGGCCCAGTGAGTGGTTGCCTCTTTCCCATCAAGTAACCCGGCATCTCCGAGCACAAATGCGCCCAAACATAGTCCGACGATGAGCTTCCCCCCGGCATTTGCCTGCTGGAGCGCCTGAACAAGCGTTGCAGATGCAGCGACCGATTGATCACCCCACGCGGGAATGACAATGACGTCAGAAGACTCCATCAGTTCCAGACCTTGAGTGACCTCCAGGCCAATCCCTTGATCGCAACTCACCATCCCCGGCGTCTCTGCGCAGTAACTGACCTCATAATGAGGTCCATCATGTGCAGATTGAGCCGTCCCCAGCACCACTCCCGGCACAGAAAGATGGAACAGGCTCACGCCGTTGAAAGCCAGAACAGCAACACGTATGGATTGCATCGGGCAGCCTCAGGGAACATCATCAGTTGGCCCGATTATATCGGAATATGTCATTCAGGCCACTGTCAGGCTTCAAAGCATTCGGCAAGAATGGTGTCCTCGATACATCAACAGGATTAATCCCATGAACTTCAGAACACTTCCTCTTGCTTTAAGCATTGCTTGCGCTGCCATTACACCGGCATTTGCGGGCTCAAACATCACCAAAGCGCCCGACGCATCCCATAAGGTGGACTTGCAGCAAGTGCGTAACGCAACGGTGAAAATCACCTACGGTGGCACGACCTTCCTGATCGACCCGATGCTGGCCAAAAAGGGAGCTTACCCAGGGTTTGAAAATACCTACCGCAGCAACCTGCGCAATCCGCTGGTGGATCTGACCGAGTCGCCCGCTGAAGTTATCGCCGGCGTCGACGCAGTCATCGTCACGCATACGCACCTTGACCACTGGGACGATGCTGCACAAAAAGCGCTGCCCAAAGACATCCCTCTGTTCGCTCAGCATGAAGAAGATGCGCAGCTGATTCGCTCCCAGGGTTTCAAAAATGTGCGCGTACTGACTGATGCAGCTGAATTCGGCGGCGTCAAAATCACCAAGACCGGTGGTCAGCATGGCACCGACGAAATGTATGCCGTACCCGCTCTTGCGAAACCTCTGGGCGAAGCCATGGGCGTGGTTTTTCAAGCGCCAGGCTACAAGACGCTCTACCTCGCCGGTGACACTATCTGGCGTAAAGAGGTCGACCAGACCATCGAGAAGTATCACCCCGAGGTCATCGTGCTCAATGCAGGGAAAGCAAAAATGACCGGCTTTGAGGGTGCGATCATCATGGGTGAAGAGGACGTACTGCGCGCTTCAAAGGCCGCCAAAGACGCGAAAATCGTCGCCGTGCACATGGACGCCATTAACCATATGTCCCTGACCCGTGAAGAACTGCGCACCTACGTCAAAAAGCAGGGTATCGAGGGTCGCGTAGACATACCGGAAGACGGCGCTTCGCTGGCGTTCTGATTTTCCATGGTCAGCCGCGGCGGGTAGCTGGTCGCCGCGGTTGTTTAATCACGCAATAACTAAAGGTTCACGAATACTGATTTAACAAACATTCAAACGGTAGGAGGATCGTGGACCATGATTTCGCTCCTGCGCTTGATCCGTCGCCATCAGCGCCCTTCCTTCCCGAAGGTGCGCGCCCGTCCGTGGCGAGATCCCCTGCTCCATATCATTCTGGCCTTTTGCACGCTCTGGCACTGCCGTCATGCGCGCCCGCCAGACGCCGCCCTCGCATTCATGTGAAACCGTTGCCGAATACGGCCGAACACACTCCAATGAAGAGCGAACCCATGACCGCCATGAACAACGCCGTCATCCCCGCCGCCGAGCGGACGCAGTCCTATTACAGCGCAACCCTCAAGCATGAGACCGATTACCCGACCTTGCAGGGTGAAGTGAGTGTTGACATCGTCATCATCGGCGGCGGTTTTACGGGCGTTGCCAGTGCGATCGAACTGGCCGAGCGCGGCCTCAAAGTCGCCCTGATCGAAACCCACAAGATTGGTTGGGGGGCTAGCGGTCGCAACGGTGGCCAGGTCACCAGCAGCCTGTCTGGCGACGAGGCAATGCGCAAACAGATGCGCCACTCGCTCGGCACGCAAGTGGACGACTTTATCTGGCGCCTGCGCTGGCGCGGCCAGGAGATCATAGAGGCCCGTGTCGCCCGGTACGGCATCGACTGCGACCTCAAGCACGGCCATCTGCACGCGGCAATGAAACCCGCGCACATGAACGAGTTGCGCAGCTTCCACGATGAAGCGCAACGTCGCGGCCTGGGTGACAGCGTCACCTTGCTGGACCGCGCCGAAATACGAAATCAC
>JALYPE010000831.1 GCA_030856525.1 Pseudomonadota bacterium
CAGAGAACTTCCTCGTCCAGAGGATTTGTCGCAGGAAAAACAAAACGCCCCCGGTCGCGAGACCGGGGGCGTTTTTTGTTCAGCAGCGAAAATTACTTCGCTTTCACACCTTCAAACGTAACGTACAGCTCGACTGCATCGGACGCTGCACCCAGGTCTTTCTGCTTGCCGAAATCGGAACGCTTGATGCTGGTGGTGCCTTCGAAGCCAGCACGGTAGCCGCCCCATGGATCCTTGCCTTCGCCCAGGAACGTAGCCTTGACCACGATTGGCTTGGTCACGCCCAGCAGGGTCAGGTCGCCAGTCACGTCAGCAGTCTCTTTACCCGCAGCGTTTTTGCCGGTGGACTTGACGGCGGTGGAAACGAACGTGGCTTTGCCAAATTTGCCGGCATTCAGGAAATCACCGCTGGCGATGTGCTTATCGCGCTCGGCATGGTTGGTGAAGACGCTGGCGGTGTTCACGTTGAACTCGATCTTGCTGTCTTCAGGCTTGGCAGCATCGAAGCTGAACTTGCCGTCGATATCCTTGAAGGTACCGGTGATGTAGCTGTAGCCCAGGTGGCTGATCTTGAAGTCAACGAAGGCGTGCTGGCCTTCCTTGTCGACGACATAGTCAGCCGCCATTACATGCCCTGCGGACAGCAGCGCGGAACCGATTGCCAGAGCGGCGAGGGTCTTCTTCAACATGCTTTCTATTCCTTTGGAGTCGAGGTTGAACTTCAAGCTTTGCGACCGAGCATTCGAGTCAGGGTCGCATCACGGTCGATAAAGTGGTGTTTCAATGCTGCCAACGCATGGAGACCGGAAAAAATGACCAGCACCCATGCCAGATAGAAATGAATCAAACCAGCGGTGTCTGCCTGATCCGGTAGTCCGGACACCAGTGCAGGTACTTCAAACCAGCCAAACACCGGAATCCCGACACCGTCTGCGGTGGAAATCAGGTAACCGGCAATCATCACAGCGAACAGACTGAGGTACAGAAAAACATGGCCGAATTTCGCGCCGAGGCGCGTCATGCGGCTATAGCTTTCCAGCGTAGACGGCGGAGGGCTGACGAAGCGCCAGAGCACGCGAACAATCATCACGGCCAACAACACCAGACCAATGCTTTTGTGCAGGTCCGGCGCATCTTTGCGCCAGGTGCTGTAGTAATCGAGACCGACCATCCACAAGCCCAGCGCGAACAAACCGAACACCGCCAGTGCCACACCCCAATGCATGAAAATGCTGACCCAACCGTAGCGCGAAGAAGAGTTACGTAGCTGCATTGCCCAAATCCTGTGAGAACTGCGACCAAGACTATCGAGTTATCTATCGAATTAAAGCGGAAAATTTCGCTTTGAAATATCGAGAAATACGATCAAGAGTCTGAAATAGGTGAGTTAAGGAAAGATTAAAGGCGAATTTGTGGCGGGATGTTAGTGGCGAGGTGGAATTTATGAAGTGTCGGTGACGGCCCCATCGTCAGAACGCCGACCCCGAACAAGCTCGCTCACACAGTGGTTTGATGTCGAACGTAAACAAGCGACTAGTTATGGAAGACCGCCGGAGGATGCAGGCAATCATAGTTGTAGGGGTCCAACATGCATTTGTGAGCCAGTTCACTACCAGACCTTCCAGTTAGGCGACGGTCATCAACACAGCCCGCCAGGGCTATCAATATCAATAAGGCTGCCAATACCTTCATGGTGCTCTCCATTTTTTGAAGAACATAGACTTCAACGTTAGCCGCAATCAATCGCCCCATTCCGATACTCCTATGGGAAGCATCTGATAACGCGTTTTAGCTGTAGGACCGGAAGATTTGATCAGCGCAGATAGAGCCTGCGCTGTCCTTCGCCGGGCAACTCACAAAAAAAACGCGGCCCTTAGGCCGCGTTTTTTTCAAACTTGAACGTTACTGAGCTTTCGTCTCAGTAGTCGCCGTCGGTTTGGCCGCTGGCTTTTTCGCCGGCTCAGCCTTCTTCACCGGTGCTTTCGCAGGCGCTTTCTTGGCCTCGGCTTTCGCCGCCGGCTTTTTCACCGGGGTTTTGGCCGGGGCTTTTTTAGCCGGCTCGGTTTTCACCGGCGCTGCAGGTTTCGGCGCTTCGACCGGTGCAGGCGCCGGAACCGGTGCTGGCGCAGGGGCTGGTGCAACCGGAGCCACTGGCGCTGCGGTCTTCACTGGCTCTGGCTTCTTGTCCTCGCCCGACGAACCACCAAACAGATTGCTGAAGAAGTTGCCCTTCTTCGCCGCCACTGCGGCTGCTGTCGCCGCCGTCGCCGCCGTCGCCGCAGGCACGACTTTCACCGGTTCAAACGACTTGCCGGCTGCAAGATCTTCAACCTGACTGGCCGCGCGCTGACCGGTGCGCAATGCGCCTTCCAGCGTGCCCGGGTACAAGGTGTCGGTGTGTTCGCCGGCGAACGCTACGCGTTGCAGCGGGCGCTCCCACAGGCGCCAGTATTTGCTGATCTGGCCCGGACCGTAGGCCAGGTAAGCGCCGCCCATCGACGGGTCGGTGCTGTAGCGACGAATTTCGTAACCGGTGAACGAACCGCGCGCCTGTGGATAAAACGCGTGCATGCGAATCAGCACCTGATCGGCCATCTGCTTGTCACCGAACGCCTGCATAACCCGTGCGTTGTCGCCCGACAGGTTGATGACGACGTTGGCCCCGCCCTTCAGCGCCGGCTCCACCCACAACATGCCCAGACCGGTGTTGCTGTAGATCTCGCCGGACATGCGCGCCTTGCTTTCCCACACCGGCGTCTTGAATTTCAACATGATCTGGTCGCGCCAACCGTAGTTGGTGCCTTTGATCGCGCCCAGATGCTGGGCGTCCAGCGCGGGAGTCATCTGTATCTTGTTGAGCGCGCGCAACGGCACCGCTACCACCACGTAGTCCGCCTGATAGCCGACGCTGCCGACTTTGACCGTCACGCCGTCCTTGGACTGGATGATGGC
>JALYPE010000863.1 GCA_030856525.1 Pseudomonadota bacterium
CCCAAAGGCCAGGCCGAAGCCGGCATGGCGTATGGCATGAGCAGTTTTCAGGTGTTCTTCCGGGTGTTGGTGCCGCAGATGATTCGTCTGGCGATTCCGGGTTTCACCAACAACTGGCTGGTATTGACCAAGGCGACCGCACTGATTTCGGTGGTCGGTCTGCAAGACATGATGTTCAAGGCGAAGCAGGCGGCAGATGCCACCCGCGAACCTTTCACCTTCTTCCTCGCAGTGGCGGCCATGTACCTGGTGATCACCAGCGTCTCGTTGCTGATACTGCGTCAACTTGAGAAGCGCTACTCGGTAGGCGTAAGGGCGGCTGATCTATGATCTTCGACTACAACGTCATTTGGGAGGCCCTGCCGCTGTACTTTGGCGGTTTGCTGACGACCCTCAAATTGCTCGCGATTTCGCTGTTTTTTGGCCTGCTGGCGGCCTTGCCGCTGGGGCTGATGCGCGTCTCGAAAAACGCCGTGGTCAATTTGTCGGCGTGGCTGTTCACCTACGTGATTCGCGGCACGCCGATGCTGGTGCAGCTGTTTTTGATCTACTACGGCCTGGCGCAATTCGAAGCGGTGCGTGAAAGCTTCATGTGGCCATGGCTGTCCAGCGCGACGTTCTGTGCGTGCCTGGCATTCGCCATCAACACCAGCGCCTACACCGCCGAAATCATTGCCGGCAGCCTGCGCGCGACGCCGAATGGCGAGATCGAAGCGGCCAAGGCGATGGGCATGTCACGCTTCAAAATGTACAAGCGCATCTTGCTGCCATCGGCCCTGCGCCGGGCGCTACCGCAGTACAGCAACGAAGTGATCATGATGCTGCAAACCACCAGTCTGGCGTCCATCGTCACGTTGATCGACATCACCGGCGCTGCGCGCACCGTCAATGCGCAGTACTACCTGCCGTTCGAGGCGTACATCACTGCGGGTGTTTTCTACCTGTGCCTGACCTTCATTCTGGTGCGCCTGTTCAAGCTGGCCGAGCGCCGCTGGCTGGGCTATCTGGCCCCGCGGAAGCACTGATATGGAACGCATTGATCATTCATTGCCGTGGAACAACCTGGGCAGCGAACGGCAGATTTCGGTCTTCCGCTTCGGAAGCGGCGAGCGCAAGGCCTACATTCAGGCCAGCCTGCACGCCGACGAACTGCCAGGAATGCGCGTGGCCTGGGAGCTCAAAAAGCGCCTGACCGAACTCGAAGCGCAAGGCTTGCTCAACGGTGTGATCGAACTGGTGCCAGTCGCCAATCCACTGGGCCTGGGTCAATTGCTGCAAGGCAATCACCAAGGTCGTTTCGAGGCGGGTAGCGGCAAGAATTTCAACCGCGATTTCGTCGAGCTGAGCGCCCCGGTGGCGGCTGCGCTGGACGGGCGCCTGGGTGATGATCCGCACGCCAATATCCGCTTGATCCGTCAGGCCATGAGCGATGTGCTCGCCGCGTTGCCGCCCGCTGCCAGCCAGTTGCAAGGCATGCAGCGCATTTTGCTCGGGCATGCCTGCACCGCCGACGTGGTGCTGGATTTGCATTGCGATACCGACGCCGCGCTGCACATGTACGCCTTGCCACAACACTGGCCGCAATGGCGCTCGCTCGCCGCGCACCTGGGTGTGAAGGTCGGCCTGTTGGCGGAAGATTCCGGTGGCAGTTCGTTCGACGAAGCGTGTTCGCTGCCGTGGTTGCGCCTTTCGCGGCTGTTCCCTGATGCACAGATTTCACTGGCGTGCCTGGCGACGACCATCGAGCTGGCCGGCCAGGCCGATACTGATCGGGCTGATGCCGAAGCCTGGGCTGAGGGCATCCTCGCGTTTCTGGCGGAGCAGGGCCTGATCAGCGGCGACTGGCCGAAACCTGCGCAAGATGCTTGCGAAGGCCTGCCGTTCGAGGGCACCGAGTTGCTGTTCGCGCCGCATCCGGGCGTGATCAGTTTCCTGCGTAAACCCGGCGAGTGGGTTGAGGCCGGTGACGAAATTTTCGAAGTGATCGATCCGTTGGCGGATCGCGTCAGCACGGTGTGTGCTGGTACGTCCGGGGTGCTGTTTGCCATTGAACGGCTGCGCTACGCCCAACCCGGTTTCTGGCTGGCCAAGGTGGCGGGGCGCGAAGCGCTGCGTCACGGGTGCTTGCTCAACGACTGACTGACTGTTTTTGTGAGAACCGACCGCATGTACAAACTTGAAGTCCAAGACCTGCATAAACGCTATGGCAGTCACGAAGTGCTCAAGGGTGTTTCCCTGAAAGCGGCGGCCGGCGATGTGATCAGCATCATCGGCTCCAGTGGCTCCGGTAAAAGTACGTTCCTGCGCTGCATCAACCTGCTCGAACAGCCGCACGCGGGCAAGATTCTGCTCAACAACGAAGAGCTCAAACTGGTGGCGAACAAGGACGGCGCGCTGAAGGCCGCCGACCCGAAACAGCTGCAGCGCATGCGCTCGCGCCTGTCGATGGTGTTCCAGCATTTCAACCTGTGGTCGCACATGACCGCGCTGGAAAACATCATGGAAGCGCCGGTTCACGTGCTCGGCATGTCCAAGGCCGAAGCCCGCGAGAAAGCCGAGCATTACCTGAACAAGGTGGGTGTGGCGCATCGCAAGGACGCTTACCCGGGCCATATGTCCGGCGGCGAGCAGCAGCGCGTGGCGATTGCCCGTGCGTTGGCGATGGAACCGGAAGTGATGCTGTTCGACGAACCAACATCGGCACTCGACCCGGAACTGGTCGGTGACGTGTTGAAGGTCATGCAGGCCTTGGCGCTGGAAGGCCGGACCATGGTGGTGGTAACCCACGAAATGGGCTTTGCCCGTGAAGTGTCGAACCAGCTGGTGTTCCTGCACAAAGGTATCGTTGAAGAAAGCGGCAATCCGCGTGAGGTGCTGGTCAATCCACAGTCAGAACGCCTGCAGCAATTCCTCTCGGGCAGCCTCAAGTAAACCGAATGCCCGTTGCGCACCGGGATCGTGCATGCTTCGCAACCTGAAGCCTGGCCCTGCCGCCATGTGGGAGCGAGCAAGCCCGCTCCCACATGGGATCTCTACCGGTTTCAAGATTTACGTTGATTTACGGGCTAGCATTGGCCCATGCCTTCATCACTGTTTGAGTTTCGGATTGCCCGCCATGACTGCCCATCGAATTGGTTTCCTGATTTGGCCCAGCACTAAAGCACTGACGCTTGCGCTGGCTGAGGAGGCCTTGCGCGTTGCTCAGCGTGTGCATCCGGACGTGGTTTACGAACTGTCGTTTCTGCAGGCCGAACCGCCAATCGACGGCGCCTGGCAATTGCCCGGTGAGCCGTGGGCCGGCAAGCTGGAAAACTTCCAGAAACTGTTCCTGCTGGCAGATGAGCCGCCGACGAGTCTGGCACCCGCGCTCAGCAGTTCCCTGAAACAACTGGTACGAGC
>JALYPE010000885.1 GCA_030856525.1 Pseudomonadota bacterium
ATCGACGATGTGAATGGGCGCGCGTCGGTTGATGCGGGCCAGACGCTCAGTTAACGCGGTAAAGGTTGGCTCATCCACCAGATCGCGTTTGCTCACCAGCAAACGGTCGGCGAAACCGATCTGCGCCTGGGCGATGGTCTGGCTCAGGTGAATGTCGGCGTGGGCCGCGTCGACCAAGGTAATGATGCCGTCGAGGATGTAGCGCTCGCGCAGCTCTTCATCAATGAAAAAGGTCTGGGCCACCGGGGCCGGGTCGGCCAGGCCGGTGCATTCGATCACCAACCGATCGAAGGCAATGTCGCCACTGTCGAGGCGCTCAAGCAGCAGGTACAACGCCTTGGTCAGGTCGGTGTGGATGGTGCAGCAGACGCAGCCATTGGACAGCGTCATCACTTGCACCGGCTCGTCGCCCAAGAGTTGGGTATCGATGCCGGCGTCACTGAATTCGTTTTCGATCACGGCGATTTTCAGGCCATGCTCGGCTTTGAGCAGGTGCCGCAGCAGCGTGGTTTTACCAGCGCCGAG
This sequence comes from Pseudomonadota bacterium, assembly GCA_030856525.1. Classification (GTDB taxonomy): domain Bacteria; phylum Pseudomonadota; class Gammaproteobacteria; order Pseudomonadales; family Pseudomonadaceae; genus Aquipseudomonas. Next base: position 526 of record JALYPE010000885.1, read on the forward strand.
GAAGCCGCTGAGGATCGTGACCGGGATGGGAGAGGACAAAACTGTAAGTCTCCTTGAATAATAAGAGCGCAAAAACAACTGTAGGAGCGAGCTTGCTCGCGATGGCCGTCAACGATAACGCGTACTTTCTGAATGTACGTGTCGTCCTTGCGATCATCGCGAGCAAGCTCGCTCCTACCCGAGGCCTAGCGAATCAACAGCACTTTGGCCCACCCTTGCCACCGTAACGCGCTTCCTGACGTTCGCGGAAGAACATCTCGTAGCTCATCACCGGTTTGTCCGGGTGGTTGGTTTGCATGTGCTCGACGTAATTGTCGTAGTCGGGCATGCCGACCATCAGGCGTGCGGCCTGACCGAGGTATTTACCGAGGCGACTCAGGTCATTGAACATGCTGCATTCCTCGCTTACGCATCCGGCAGAGCCTGAAATGGCGCTTCTTTATCCGTACGTTCCTTGGTACCCCAGGCGGCGATGCCGACTTTGAGGGCAAAGAACAGGATGCTGAAGACCACAAACAGGAACAATGCTGTCAGCGTGGCATTGGTGTAGGCGTTAAAGATCACGTGTTGCATCTGATCAATGTTCTTGGCTGGAGCCAGGATCTGACCGTTGGCCAGCGCATCACTGTACTTTTTGGCCAGCGACAGGAAGCCGATCGCCGGGTTGGCGTCGAACAGCTTGATGAAGCCTGCAGTGGTGGTGCAGATCAGCAACCACACGGCGGGCAGCATGGTCACCCAGATGTAGCGCTGGCGTTTCATTTTGATCAGCACGACAGTGGCGAGCATCAGTGCGATACCGGCCAGCATCTGGTTGGAGATGCCGAACAGCGGCCATAAGGTGTTGATGCCACCGAGCGGATCGATCACGCCCTGATACAGCAACCAGCCCCACATCGCCACACAACCGGCGGTGGCGATCAGGTTGGCCGTCCAGGATTCGGTGCGTTTCAGCGCCGGCACGAAAGAACCGAGCAGGTCTTGCAGCATGAAACGTCCGGCGCGAGTGCCGGCGTCGACGGCGGTCAGAATGAACAGCGCTTCGAACAGAATCGCAAAGTGGTACCAGAACGCCATGGTGTTTTCACCCGGCAGGACACTGTGCAGAATCTGTGCGATGCCCACCGCGAGTGTCGGCGCACCACCGGCACGGGCCAGAATAGTGGTTTCACCGATGTCCTTGGCCACCGCTTCCAGCGCTTCCGGAGTGATCGCAAAGCCCCAGCTGCTGACCGTTTGCGCCACCGAGACCACGTCACTGCCCACCACTGCGGCCGGGCTGTTCATGGCGAAGTACACGCCCGGCTCGATCACCGAAGCGGCAACCATCGCCATGATCGCGACGAAGGACTCCATCAGCATGCCGCCGTAACCGATGTAACGGGCGTTGACCTCGTTATCCAGCAGTTTGGGCGTGGTGCCAGAGGAGATCAGCGCATGGAAGCCGGACACCGCGCCACAGGCGATGGTGATGAACAGGAACGGGAACAGACCGCCCTTCCACACAGGCCCGGTGCCATCGATGAACTGCGTCACTGCCGGCATTTTCAGCTCGGGCATGGTCACCAGAATGCCGATCGCCAAGGCGATGATGGTGCCGATTTTGAGGAAGGTCGACAGGTAGTCGCGCGGTGCCAGAATCAGCCAAACCGGCAACGAGGCCGCCACGAAACCGTACCCGACCAGCATCCAGGTAATCTGCACGCCCGTGAAGGTGAACGCTTTGGCCCAGACCGGATCGGCGGCAATCTGCCCACCCAGCCAGATCGAACCCAGCAACAGCAGCACACCAACGATGGAGATCTCACCGATGCGACCCGGACGGATGTAGCGCATGTAAATGCCCATGAACATCGCGATCGGGATCGTCGCCATCACGGTGAAGATGCCCCACGGGCTCTCGGCCAGCGCTTTGACCACGATCAGCGCCAGCACCGCAAGGATGATGATCATGATCAGGAAGCAGCCGAACAGCGCGATGGTGCCGGGAATACGGCCCATTTCTTCACGAACCATGTCGCCCAGCGAGCGGCCGTTGCGGCGAGTGGAGAGGAACAGGATCATGAAATCCTGCACCGCACCGGCCAGCACCACGCCGGCGATCAGCCAGAGCGTGCCAGGCAAATAGCCCATTTGCGCTGCCAGCACCGGCCCGACCAGAGGCCCGGCGCCTGCGATGGCGGCAAAGTGGTGACCGAACAGAATGTGTTTGTTGGTCGGGACGTAGTCCAGGCCGTCATTGTTGAGCACTGCGGGGGTTGCCCGACGTGCATCGAGTTGCATCACGTTGTTGGCGATGAACAGACTGTAGTAACGATACGCCACCAGATAAATGGCCACCGCAGCGACCACAATCCACAAGGCGTTGATCGCCTCGCCCCGACGCAACGCCACTACGCCCAGGGCGCACGCTCCCACGATTGCCAGCAGCAGCCAGGGTAAATGGCGTACCAGGCTATTATTATTTTTCATTTTATGATTCCAGCCAGAGTGGACAAGAAAGACAGCCACTGCGAGTTTAGCTCGCCTGACGATAAAGGCCATAGCCCGACGTTAGGCGCATCTGCGGGCAGCGCTGGCAGTTGCCGCCGATGCAGGTCTATAGTCAGCGCACACCTTGAGGATTGCGCCATGAGCGAACAGCCTGCCGATCGACGCCGCTTCAAACGTATCGCGTTCGACGCCCGAACCGAGTTGAGTCAGGGGGATGCAATCTGGTCTGTGCGCCTGATCGATTTGTCCCTCAAAGGTTTGCTGATCGAGAAGCCAGTTCCCTGGCAGGGCAATTCGGAGAAGGAATTCTCCGTCGACATTCATCTGAGCGAAGACGTCGAAATCAAGATGGATGTCGAGCTTGCGCACGATGATCACGGGCAACTGGGCTTCGTCTGCAAACACATCAGCCTGGAATCCATCGAGCGTCTGCGGCGCTTGATCGAGTTCAACCTTGGAGATCCCGAAGAGCTGGAGCGCGAGCTGGGTGCGCTGATTGAAGTCTGACAAATTGGCGCCATCCCGTGTGGGCTCTAGCCTGCCAGCGATGGCGTCAACACATTCAAAATACATGTGTCAGTAAGAATGCTATCGCGAGCAGGCTCGCTCCTACAGGGATTGATAGACTGCCAGCGTTTATTCGAACAACGCATCCAGCGCCTGTTCCAGACGCGTCACCGCAATAATCTGCAACCCCGGCGGCGCCTCCTTCGGCGCATTGCCCTTGGGCACGATGGCCCGTTTGAAGCCGTGCTTGGCGGCTTCTTTCAGACGCTCCTGACCGCTCGGCACCGGTCGTACCTCGCCAGACAACCCGACCTCACCGAATACCAGCAAATCATGTGGCAACGGCCGGTTACGCAAACTGGACATGACCGCCGCCATCAAGGCGAGATCGGACGCCGTTTCCAATACCTTTACACCACCGACCACGTTGAGAAACACGTCCTGATCGTGAGTCGGAATGCCGCCGTGACGGTGCAGCACCGCCAGCAGCATCGCCAGGCGATTCTGATCCAGCCCCAGCGTGACCCGACGCGGATTGGCCAGATGGCTGTCATCGACCAGCGCCTGAACTTCCACCAGCATCGGCCGCGTGCCTTCCCAGGTCGCCATGACCACGCTCCCCGGCACTTCTTCCTGCGCCCGTGTCAGAAAAATCGCCGAGGGATTGGAGACTTCTTTCAGGCCCTTGTCGGTCATACCGAACACGCCCAATTCGTTGACCGCACCGAACCGGTTCTTCACCGCCCTCAATAAACGCAAGCGCCCATCGGACTCCCCTTCGAAATACAGCACCGTGTCGACCATGTGCTCCAGCACTCGCGGCCCGGCCAATGCGCCTTCTTTTGTCACGTGGCCGACCAGGAAGATGGCCGTGCCGCTCTGCTTGGCGTAACGCACCAGCAGCGCCGCACTCTCCCGAACCTGGGACACGCCGCCCGGCGCCGATTGCAATTGTTCGGTAAAGATCGTCTGGATCGAGTCGATGACCATGACCTTGGGTTTTTCGACACGGGCCGTGGCGATGATGGTTTCGATGCAGGTTTCGGTCATTACACGCAGTTGGTCTTGCGGTAAGCCGAGACGTCGGGCGCGCATGGCCACTTGCTGTTGGGATTCTTCGCCGGTGACGTAAAGCGCCGGCATGCTCTTCGCCAGGTTGCACAAGGTTTGCAGCAGGATGGTTGATTTGCCGATACCGGGATCACCGCCGATCAACACCACCGAGC
>JALYPE010000889.1 GCA_030856525.1 Pseudomonadota bacterium
GTGCCAAGCCTCAGTGTTATCCATCTTGTCGAGGCGGATAATGAAGGACTTGGGGGCGCCGTGTAGGGTGTATTCAATGACGAAAAGTTTTGCGTTGTTCATAAAGCCCAATTTCCTCCCTGTAGTAATAGAAGGATCGCTACGGTGGCGGAAAATTCAGTTGGATTGGCGGACGGTGGTCATTGATCGCGAGAGGCTTGCGGCCCTTTACTCGGCAAGTCGTGGAAAAGCTCAATGAATGCTGATGATCGCCCTCAAAGCGTGTGTGAGTAGCACGCTGGCGGCTGTGCGCGACACGACTGGCCGAGGCCGCGCTCTGCTAGAATCGCCGGCATTGACTTCCCGAGGTGCCCCATGAGCGAACCGATCCGCCTGACCCAGTACAGCCACGGCGCAGGGTGTGGCTGCAAGATTTCTCCGCAGGTGCTGGAAGTGATTCTCGCCGGCAGTGGCGCACAAAATCTTGATCCTAAACTGTGGGTGGGCAACGCCTCGCGCGATGATGCGGCGGTGTATGCGATTGACGAGGAGCGCGGGGTGGTTTCGACCACGGATTTCTTCATGCCGATCGTCGATGATCCGTTTGATTTCGGCCGGATTGCCGCCACCAATGCGATCAGCGATATCTACGCCATGGGCGGCGATCCACTGATGGCGATTGCGATCCTTGGCTGGCCGGTCAACGTGCTGGCGCCGGAGATCGCCCGGGAGGTCATTCGCGGTGGGCGGTCGATCTGCGATGAGGCGGGGATCCCGTTGGCCGGCGGCCATTCCATCGACGCGCCCGAGCCGATCTTCGGCCTGGCCGTGACCGGCCTGGTGCACAAGCGCCACATGAAGCGCAATGACACCGCCACCGTCGGTTGCCTGCTCTATCTGACCAAACCACTGGGCATCGGCATCCTCACCACGGCTGAAAAGAAGGGCAAGTTGCGTCACGCCGACATCGGCCTCGCCCGCGACTGGATGTGCACGCTCAACAAACCGGGCAGCCGTTTCGGCAAGCTCGACGGCGTCACGGCGATGACCGACGTTACCGGATTCGGTCTGCTCGGGCATCTGGTGGAAATGGCCGATGGCAGCCACGTTACTGCGCGCATCGAATACGCGCGGGTCCCGCAACTGCCCGGTGTCGAGTATTACCTCGAACAGGGCTGCGTCCCCGGCGGCACCTTGCGCAACTTCGACAGCTACGCCAGCAAGCTGGGGCGGATTCAGGAGTTGCACAAACGGGTGCTGTGCGATCCGCAAACCAGCGGTGGTTTGCTGATTGCGGTGACGCCCGAAGGTAACGCGCAGTTCCTCGAAGTCGCCGCCGAACTGGGCCTGTCACTGGAGCCGATCGGTGAGTTGGTCGAGCGACAGACAAACGCGGTCGAGGTGTATTGATGCCCACCGACTTCACCGATTACCGCGACATCTTCCTGCATGACCGGCCGATGATGGACACGCGCGCGCCGATCGAATTCGTCAAGGGGGCGTTCCCCGGTGTGGCTAACTTGCCGCTGATGAACGATAGCGAGCGGCAGCGCATCGGCACTTGTTATAAGGAACAAGGCCAGCAGGCGGCGATCACCCTCGGCCATCAACTGGTGTCCGGCCCGATCAAGGCACAACGCATTCAGGCCTGGGCGGAGTTTGCCCAGGCTCACCCTGATGGTCTGTTGTACTGCTTTCGCGGCGGCTTGCGTTCGCAGATCGTCCAGCAGTGGCTCAAGGACGAGGCTGGCATCGATTTTCCGCGGGTCGGCGGTGGCTACAAAGCCATGCGCACGTTCTTGCTGGAGACACTCGAGCAAGCGCTCACCCAGAGCGATTTTGTCTTGCTGGGTGGCATGACGGGCACCGGCAAGACTGAGGTGCTTACGCAGTTGAACAATGGGCTCGATCTGGAAGGTCACGCCAATCATCGTGGCTCCAGCTTTGGCAAACGCGCGACCGGGCAGCCGTCCAATATCGATTTCGAAAACCGCCTGGCTGTGGATCTGCTGAAAAAGCGGGGTCACGGGATTGAGCAGTTCGTACTTGAAGACGAAAGCCGCATGGTCGGCAGTTGCGCCTTGCCGTTGCCACTGTTTCAGGGCATGCAGCAGTTTCCGATGGTGTGGCTTGAGGACAGTCTGCAAGGTCGCGTGGAGCGGATCCTGCGCGATTACGTGGTAGACCTGTGCGCCGAATTTATCGACGTGCACGGTGAGGAAGGCTTTGCGCTGTTTTCCGAACGTTTGCTGGCGAGCCTGAACAATGTGCAGAAGCGCCTAGGCGGCGAGCGACATCGACGGATGCTGATCCTGATGGAAGCGGCCTTGGCCGAGCAGGCGCGAAGTGGTGCGGTGGACCTGCATCGCGACTGGATCGAAGGGTTGCTGCGAGAGTACTACGACCCGATGTATGCGTTTCAGCGCGAGAAGAAAGGCGCACGGATCGAGTTCGTCGGGGAGCAGGCAGCGGTGCTTGAGTACCTTCGCCAGCGGGTCATTCAGCGACGCTGATGTTGAATCGGCGGGCCTGCGACGAGGCCCCTCCATCCCCTACAAATCCTAAAGCAGCGCCGCTCCGATCAGCCCGCTGACCACGCCAATTCCCATCGTCATCAGCGCCACGCTCAGCAGCACCCGCGCGTCGAAATCCTTGCGCAGCATCAGCAGCGACGGCAGGCTGATGCTCGGCAGGGTCATCAGCAACGCGACCGCCGGTGCAGTGCCCATGCCCAGGGTCATCATGGTTTGCACGATAGGGATTTCGGCCGCCGTCGGGATCACAAACAGCGTGCCGACAATCGCCAGAGGAATCAGCCAGAGCAAGCTGTTCGCCATGGCTCCGTCGATGTGCGGGAACACCCAGACGCGCACGGCGCCCAGTACCAGCACTGCGAGGATGTATACCGGTATGGTGCTCCAGAATAGCTGCCACAGGGTTTTTGCCCAGCGCGTCAGGAAAGGCTGGGTGTCTTTGACTGTCGCGTTAGTGACCGCTTCGACTGCCGCTTCCGGCAGTGTTTCCGGGCCGGCAATACGCTGAGCCACCAACGACACGCCAAACACCAGCACAATCCCCGCCACCAGACGCAATGCCGTGAAGCCCCAGCCGAGGACGAAGCCCATGAACACCAACGTGGCTGGATTGAGCACCGGATTGCCGATCCAGAACGCCAGCGCCGCGCCCACTGAAACGTTCGAGCGACGCATGCTCGCGGCCACCGGAGCCGCACAGCATGAGCA
>JALYPE010000897.1 GCA_030856525.1 Pseudomonadota bacterium
CCATTGCCATGCTGATCGGGATGAACCGCAACGAAGAGCTCAAACTGCACCTGCGCGCCGCGGCCAACAATGGCGTCAGCCGTGGCGAGATCAAGGAAGTGATCATGCAGAGTGCGATCTACTGCGGGATTCCGGCGGCCAACGCCACGTTCCACCTGGCGGAGTCGGTGTGGGATGAGTTGGGAGTTGAATCGCGAGAGTGATCGGGGCGCTTGTTGGTGGCCGGGCTGGCGCCATCGCGAGCAAGCTCGCTCCCACAGGGATTCGGGGTGCATGCATTATTTGTCGACAGCCATGAATCCGCAGTCAACAAAAAGCCCACCAAAAGGTGGGCTTCTTGTTTACAGCAGTATCAGAACAACTTCAGCTTCGGCGCTTCTTCTTTTTGCCGCTGGACTTGAGCGGTTTGCTCATTCCAGCCGCCGCCCAGTGCCTTGTACAGATTCACGGCGCTGTTGAGCTGCGCCAGACGGTCGGTGATCAGTGACTGTTGCGCACTGAACAGCTGACGCTGTGCATCTAGGAAGGTCAGGTTGCTGTCGACGCCGATGCGATAACGACGCTCGGCCAGACGGTAGTAATCCTGGTTGGCCTGGACGAAATCACGCTGAGCCTGCAGCTGATCGGTGTAGGTCTTACGTGCGGCCAAGCCGTCGGCGACTTCCTGGAAGGCCGTTTGAATGGACTTCTCGTAGTTCGCCACGCTGATTTCTTTCTGGATCTTCGAGTAATCCAGGCTGGCGCGCAGGCTGCCGGCATTGAAGATCGGCAGGTTGATCTGCGGCTGGAACAGCCACGTGCCCGAACCACCCTTGAACAGGCCGGACAGGTCCGGGCTGAGCGTGCCGGCGTTGGCCGTCAGGCTGATGCTCGGGAAGAACGCCGCCCGTGCCGCGCCGATGTTGGCGTTGGCCGCTTTCAGGTTGTACTCGGCCTGAACAATGTCCGGACGACGCTGCAGCAGATCCGATGGCAAGCCGGGCGGTACTTCGCTCAGCAAGTCATCCGAGAGTGGCTTGGCCGGTTGCAGATTGGCCGGGATCCCCGTACCGAGCAGCAACACCAGGCTGTTTTCATCCTGAGCCACCTGACGCGTGTAGCGGGCCAGTTGCGCGCGGGCGTTTTCCACCGACGTGCGCGACTGCGCCAGATCCAGCGCCGAGGCGACACCGACTTCGTTGCTGCGCGAAGTGAGCTTCAAGCTCTCTTCAAACGCACCCAGCGTATTTTGCGTCAGCTTGAGCAGCTCTTTGTCTGCCTGCCAGGTCATGTAAGCATTGGCGACGTTGGCGACCAGACTGATCTGCGTGCTGCGGCGGCCTTCTTCAGTGGCGAAGTACTGCTGCAGCGCTTCTTCGCTGAGGCTGCGGACCCGACCGAACAGGTCGAGTTCATAGGCGCTGATGCCGACGGTCGCCGAGTAGGAACTGACAATTCCGGCTTCACCGGTCTGCGAAGCATTCGCCGGAACCCGCTGGCGGCTGCCACTGCCATTGGCCGAAACGGCCGGGAACAGGTCTGCACGCTGGATCCGGTACTGCGCCGCGAAGGCATCGATGTTCAGCGCCGCGACACGCAGGTCGCGGTTGTTTTCCAGCGCGACCTTTATCAGCTGCTGCAACGCCGGATCATGGAAAAACTGCTTCCAGCCCTGTTCGGCAGCGGCCTGGCTCGGCGCCTGAGCCGGCGAGTAGGCCGGCCCCTGTGGATATTGCTGCGCTACCGGTGCGGCGGGCTGCTGATAATCAGGTATCAGCGAGCAACCGCTCAGCACGAAGGCGGCGACGGCGAGGGAGAGTAGCGACTTGCTCATTGGCCAGCCTCTTTTGGAGTTTCAGTAGCATCATCCTGATCGACTTTTTTGCGCTGGCCGATGGACGACACGGTGACAAAGAACAGGGGTACCCAGAAGATTGCCAGGACCGTTGCCGTGATCATACCGCCAATAACGCCGGTACCGATCGCATGTTGGCTGCCCGAACCTGCGCCGGTGGAAATCGCCAGCGGCACCACACCGAGCACAAAGGCGAGCGAGGTCATGATGATTGGACGCAGACGCATCCGGCACGCTTCAATCGCAGCTTCGCGCAGGCTTCGACCTTGCTCATGCAGTTCCTTGGCGAATTCGACGATCAGGATGGCGTTTTTTGCCGCCAGCCCGATGGTCGTCAACAGGCCCACCTGGAAGTACACGTCATTGGACAGGCCGCGCAGGCTGGTCGCCAGCAGCGCACCGATGATCCCCAAAGGCACCACCAGCATCACCGCAATCGGGATCGACCAGCTTTCATACAACGCCGCCAGACACAGGAACACCATCAGCAGGGACAACGCGTACAACGCTGGCGCTTGCGAGCCGGACAGGCGTTCTTCGTACGACAGACCGGTCCAGGAAATACCGACACCGGCCGGCAGTTTCTTCGCCAGCGCCTCGACTTCGGCCATGGCTTCGCCAGTGGAATAACCCGGCGCCGCAGCCCCGAGGATTTCCATCGCTTCTACACCGTTGTAACGCGACAGCTTCGGTGCACCGTAAATCCACTCACCTTTGGCGAAAGCCGTAAACGGCACCATGGTCCCGGCGCTATTGCGCACATACCACTTCTTCACGTCTTCAGGGCTCATGCGCGCATCAGGCTGGCCTTGCACGTAAACCTTCTTCACCCGACCGCGGTCGATGAAGTCGTTCACATAACTACTGCCCAAGGCGATCGACAAGGTGTTGTTGATGTCGGCGAGCGTCACGCCGAGTGCGCTGGCTTTTTCGTCATCGATTTCCAACTGGTATTGCGGCTCGTCGTTCAGGCCGTTCGGACGCACTTGCGAAAGCACTTTGCTTTGCGCCGCCATGCCGAGGAACTGGTTACGCGCTTCCATCAGTTTTTCGTGACCGATACCGGCGCGGTCCTGCAGGAACACGTCAAAACCGGTGGCGTTACCCAGTTCGAGGACGGCCGGCGGTGCAAAGGCAAACACCATCGCATCGCGGAACGTGAAGAAGTGCTGCTGGGCCCGGGCCGCCAGGCTCGACACGCTGTTTTCAGCGTTACGCTCGTCCCACGGTTTGAGCATGATGAACGCCATACCCGAACTCTGACCACGGCCGGCGAAGTTGAAGCCGGTCACGGTAAACACCGAGGCCACCGCATCGCCTTCACCGCCATCCTTGGACGGACGCAGCAGGAATTCCCGCATTTCGTCCACGACCACCTGGGTGCGCTCGGCACTGGAGCCGGCGGGGGTTTGCACCTGGGCAAACAGAACGCCCTGGTCTTCTTCCGGCAGGAATGCCGTTGGAATGCGGGTGAACAGCCAGATCATGCCGACCACGATGATCAAGTACGCCAACAGGTACGGCGCCTTGTGCGTGAGCATGTTGCCGACGCCGCGCTCGTAACTTCTGACACCACGGTCGAAGCTGCGGTTGAACCAGCCGAAGAAGCCGCGTTTCGGCGTGCCGTGCTCGCCTTTCGGAATCGGCTTGAGCATGGTCGCGCAGAGCGCTGGTGTGAAGATCAACGCAACCAGCACCGACAGCGCCATGGCCGAAACGATGGTGATCGAGAACTGCTTGTAGATCACACCGGTGGAACCGCTGAAGAACGCCATCGGCAACAGAACCGCAGACAACACCAGGGCGATACCCACCAGTGCCCCCTGGATCTGCCCCATGGATTTCTTCGTGGCCTCCTTGGGTGACAGGCCTTCTTCGCTCATGACCCGTTCGACGTTTTCCACCACCACGATGGCGTCGTCCACCAGCAGGCCGATGGCGAGCACCATGCCGAACATGGTCAGGGTGTTGATGCTGAAACCGAACGCCGCGAGGATCCCGAAGGTACCGAGCAATACCACTGGCACGGTCATCGTGGTGATGACGGTGGCGCGGAAGTTTTGCAGGAACAGGAACATCACCAGGAACACCAGCACGATCGCTTCGACCAGGGTTTCAACGACGCCCTTGATCGACTCGGTCACGACCGGAGTGGTGTCATACGGGAACACCACTTCCATGCCTTCCGGGAAGAACGGCTTGAGCGTTTCGATGGTGTTGCGCAAGGCTTTTGCCGTGTCCAGGGCGTTGGCACCGTTGGCCAGTTTAACCGCCAGACCGGACGCCGGGCTGCCGTTGAACTGGGCGCTGATGGAGTAGTTCTCACCGCCCAGACCGACATCGGCAACGTCACCGACACGCACTTGCGAACCGTCGCTGTTGACCTTCAACAGAATCGCCTTGAACTGCTCGGCAGTCTGCAGACGGGTCTTGCCGATGATCGTTGCGTTCAACTGTTGGCCTTGCACGGCAGGCAAGCCACCGAGCTGACCGGACGAGACCTGGACGTTCTGCGCGGCAATGGCGTTTTTCACGTCAACCGGGGTCAGGTTGAAGTTATTCAGCTTGGCCGGATCGAGCCAGATACGCATCGCGTACTGGGCACCGAAGACCTGGAAGTCACCCACACCGGCGGTACGCGAGATCGGGTCCTGCATGTTCGACACGATGTAGTTGGACAGGTCGTCCTTGGTCATGCTGCCGTCGCGCGAAACCACGCCGATCACCATCAGGAAGTTTTTCACTGCCTTGGTGACGCGGATCCCTTGTTGCTGCACTTCTTGCGGCAGCAGCGGGGTGGCCAGGTTCAGTTTGTTCTGCACCTGAACCTGCGCGGTGTCAGAGTTGGTGCCCTGCTCGAAGGTTGCGG
>JALYPE010000899.1 GCA_030856525.1 Pseudomonadota bacterium
AGTCAGGTCTGATCGCCTATCACCAGGCCGAAAAAGGCGAGAAAGGCCAGGCCCGGGTGGAAAACCTTGAGGAACTGGTCAGCGCCGCGCGCAATTTCGAGAACGCTGAAGAGGAGGAAGACCTCACGCCATTGGCGGCTTTCCTCGGTCATGCCTCCCTAGAGGCGGGAGATACTCAGGCCGAAGAGCATGAAGACAGCATTCAGTTGATGACTCTGCACAGCGCCAAAGGTCTGGAATTCCCTTACGTGTTCCTGGTGGGCATGGAAGAAGGCCTGTTTCCGCACAAGATGAGCCTGGAGGAACCCGGCCGTCTTGAAGAGGAACGTCGTCTTGCTTACGTGGGCATTACCCGGGCCATGCAGAACCTGGTGATGACTTATGCGGAAACCCGACGGCTGTATGGCAGCGAGACCTACAACAAGGTGTCGCGTTTCGTACGGGAAGTTCCAAAAGGCCTGATTCAGGAAGTGCGCTTGTCCAACAGCGTCAGCCGCCCGTTCGGTGGTGGCCAGCAGCAGAGCTCCAGCAGCCTGTTTGGCGGCAGCGAAATCCCGGACACCGGTTTCAGCCTGGGCCAGGCTGTGCGGCACTCGGTGTTTGGTGACGGCGTGATCCTCAACTTCGAGGGCGCCGGGGCTCAGGCTCGGGTGCAGGTGAATTTCAGCGAAGGCAGCAAGTGGCTGATGCTCGGATACGCCAAGCTGGAAGCGATTTAGTACGGTCTGATCATTCCCACGCCCTGTGTGGGAACGATCCCTATGGGAGCCAGCTCCCGCAGGATCGCATTCCTACAGAACTTTATCACTCGTCCTACAGACCAACGTTAACAGGCCTTACAGCGCTGACTGAAGCTGAACCACACCTGTCAGGCAAAAGCCCGAAACACTCTGCCGCTAGCCAGCAACACTTCAGCTGTGCAACATGGCGCGCGTGCCTTCCACAAATGGGAATTCCCTATATGAAACGTTTTCTTAGCATCGCCATGGCGTTGTGCATCGGCCTGACGATGAGCCTCGACGCCAACGCCAAGCGCTTTGGTGGCGGCAAGAGCTCCGGCGCTGCGCCGACTCACCAGACCAGCCAAATGGCTCCTTCTTCTGCCGCCACTGCCGGTGCGGCCGGTGCCGCTGGCGCTGCCGCCAAAGCCGGCGGTGCTTCGCGCTGGCTCGGCCCTCTCGCCGGTATCGCTGCCGGTGGTCTTCTTGCTTCCATGTTCATGGGCGGCGGCTTCGAAGGCATGCAGATCTTCGATATCCTGATCATGGCGGTCATCGCCTTCCTGGTCTTCCGTTTCATCGCCGCTCGTCGTCGCAAGCAGCAGTCGCATCTGGCTCCGGCCGGCGCACCGATGCAGCGTGAAGTGTTCGAGCAGAAGCCAGCAGGCATGGGTTCGATCTTCGGCGGTTCGGCTGCACCTGTAGCGGCTCGCCCGGTGATCAACGCGCCGGCCTGGTTCAATGAAAACAACTTCATTGAAGCGGCCCGCAACCACTTCCAGTCCCTGCAACAGCACTGGGACGCCAACGAGATGGACAAGATCTCCGAGTTCGTGACCCCGCAACTGCTTGAGTTCCTCAAGCGCGAACGCGCTGATCTGGGTGACGGTTTCCAGTCCACCTACATTGATAACCTCAGCGTTCAGCTGGACGGCGTCGATGATCGTGCGGACAAGACCATCGCTACCCTGACCTTCAGCGGTCTGTCGAAGACGTCGCGTTTCGACCAAGGCGAAGCGTTCAGCGAAAGCTGGAACATGGAACGTCCGCAAGGCGAGAACCAGCCTTGGCTGGTGGCCGGTATCCGCCAGAACGGCTGAACCGACCCGCAGTAAACGTGTCGCAATAAAAAGCCCCGGCCTTGGCCGGGGTTTTCTATTTCACGGTTGCATCTATTGCGAGCTACTGTATAAACCGCCCCAACCAAACCGCGCCAATAGCAAGAGGATCCCGGACGTGGAAGAAATCATCGAACAACTACGTGAAGCCAACGAACCAGTACCGGTCCCCTTGGAGTTGCCCGACGAAGACCTTCTGGTCGAAATCGAAGAACAGCTGTTCATCGACATTCCGTTTGTCTTCAGAGAATTTTTGCTGACGGTCAGTGACGTGGTTTACGGCGGCCTGGAACCGGTCACCGTCACCGATCCGCAGTCGCATACTTACCTGCCGGACGTGGCTGCCAATGCCTGGGACGCGGGCATTGATCGTAGTCTTATCCCTATCTGCCAGGACGGCGACGATTACTACTGCGTCGAAGAAGACGGTACGGTGGTGCTGTGGCAGGCGGAAGAAGAGCTCATCGCTGAAGAGACCTGGGAATCGGTTTGGCACTGGGCGCGGGATGTCTGGCTGGAAAGCTGACGCATCGTGAAACTGTAGCGGCTGACGCAGTCTTCGGCAGCTGCTACAGGGATTCAGTGAGGTGAGGAGTCCTTGTGATTATCAAGGGTTTCCAGCAGCGCCACCTGCATCCGCGTATGCACGCGGATGAACCAGCGCCACAGCAGCGCCGCTACAGCGGCCGCCACCACGGCGATCAGCATCAGCAACTTGTTGGTCGGCAAAATGCTCGCCGACAAGGCTGCCAAGAGCAGGAAAATCACCAGCAGCGAGAGGATCGGGATGACTTCCGAGATCACCCGACGCACCCGCTCCGTATGGCGCCCGGCCATTTCCGGCTTCACGCCCATCTCTGCCAGCAACATCGACAGCGCCTTGAGCTTGCGGTAAGCCGCAATCAGGAACGGCAGCGACAGCAGCAGCGCGCCACCCCAGATCAACGCCTTCTGCCAGCTCGGGTCGCTGATCCAGTTCTGAATGTACGTCGACATACGCTCGGCAAAGAACGCACCGCAGATGAAGATCGCAATCACCAGTGCCAGATTTACCCCCACCTGCAGCAGAATCCGCCTGATCATTGATGCCAGCAGCGCACCCTCGCCCTGCGGCTGAATGCTGCGCAACCATTCGCCGTACATACTCAGCACGCGTCCAAGCCGTTTCGGCATGACGGCGGCAAGCCTGATCGACAGTGGATCGGCTGCGCGAATCAGGTAGGGCGTCAGGAGCGTGGTCAGCACGGAAACCGCCACTGCGACCGGATAAAGAAAGTTGCTGGTGACCTGCAGGGTGATGCCCAGCGAGGCGATAATGAAGGAGAATTCGCCAATCTGCGAAAGACCCATCCCTACGCGCAGTGAGGTGCGTCCATCATTGCCGGCGATAAAAGCACCCAAGCCGCAGGACACTATCTTGCCAAGCACAACGGCGACTGTGATCACGGCGATGGGCCAGGCATATTCCAACAGGATCATAGGATCGAGCATCAGCCCGATCGCGACGAAGAAGATCGCGCTGAACAGGTCGCGAACCGGTTCGATCAACCGTTCGATTTTCAGCAGCTGACGGGATTCGGCCATGATCGCGCCGATCAGGAACGCGCCGAGCACCATGCTGTATTCGAGTTTGACCACCAGCAGACAAAAACCAAAACACAGGCCCAACACCGTGATCAGGAGCATCTCGTTGCTGTCGAATTTGGCCACGTAGGCCAACAGGCGCGGCACCAGCAGGATGCCTATGACCAGAGCGACGATCATGAACAGTGACAGTTTGCCGACCGTTGAAAACACTTCACCGGAGCTCACCGTACCGCTGACTGCGATGCTCGAGAGCAAAGCGATAATGCCGATGCCAAGGATGTCCTCGACAATCAGCACGCCGAAGATCAGCTGCGCGAAGCGTTCGTTTTTCATCTTCAAATCGTTGAGCGCTTTGACGATGATGGTGGTCGAGGATATTGCCAGAATCGCCCCGAGGAACAGCGAGTCCATGGTGTTCCAGTCGAACCAGCGGCCAATTTCATAGCCGATCCAGATCATCAGCACGATTTCCAGGAACGCCGCGATAAACGCCGTGGCGCCGACCTTGAACAACTTGCGCAGGCTGAACTCAAGCCCCAGACAGAACATCAGGAAAATAACCCCCAGCTCGGCGAGTGTCTTGATGGTGTCTTCATCGTGGATGAGGCCGAACGGCGGGGTATGCGGGCCAATAATGAAGCCCGCAACGATATAGCCGAGAACCACCGGTTGTTTGAAGCGGTGAAACAGCACCGTGACCCCCCCCGCAACCAACATGATTACCGCCAGGTCCTGAATAAAACTGATGGCATGCATGGTGGGGGCTCCTTGGGGACAGAGCTCAGTTGCCGAACGCAGGAAATGTCTGACTGAGCAGAGTAAAAATCCGGTTTATGTGTAGGAATCGCCCTTGAGACGAGCATTTGCAGGGTAACACCGCGACTTCCGGCAGAAAGGCAGTGCAATATATGGAAACAGATCGATTGAGCGTGACGGCAGTGTCATGCCCGGCGTCCCGATAACTGTGGTTTGCAAAAAACCGTCAGGCACCCGCAGAGGTGCACATTTCCCGAACCTGCCCTGAACCTTGAGAACGCTATGGAACCCGGAAACGCCCAGCTGTCGATGACAGTGTTGATGACTCCCGACATGGCCAACTTCTCTGGCAATGTTCACGGCGGCACCCTGCTCAAGTACCTCGACGAAGTCGCCTACGCCTGCGCGAGCCGTTACGCAGGCCGCTACGTGGTGACGCTGTCGGTGGACCAGGTGATTTTCCGTGAGCCGATTCACGTCGGTGAACTGGTGACCTTTCTGGCCTCGGTCAACTACACCGGCAACACGTCAATGGAAGTCGGCATCAAAGTAGTCACCGAAAACATCCGCGAGCGCTCGGTGCGGCACACCAACAGTTGTTTCTTCACCATGGTCGCGGTGGATGACCAGCGCAAACCGGCCGTCGTCCCACCGCTGCAACCGCAAAACAGCGAGGATAAACGCCGCTTTATCCAGGCTCAGCAGCGTCGGCAGATCCGGCAGGAACTGGAAAAGCGTTATCAGGAAATCAAGGGCGACGTCTGAGCTGAGCAGATGGACTGAGGGTGTTCTTTGAAT
>JALYPE010000910.1 GCA_030856525.1 Pseudomonadota bacterium
GTTAATGACCGGTGGCACCTGGGACCCGCATTCCGAGTCCTTCCAGGGGCAGGTCGCCGAGCAAGTTCTACGCTCCTACGACTTTGATCAGCTGTTCATCGGTGCCGATGGCATCGATCTGTTGCGCGGTACCACGACTTTCAACGAATTACTCGGGCTGAGCCGCGTCATGGCTGAAGTCGCCCGGGAAGTCGTGGTGATGGTCGAGGCCGACAAGATCGGCCGCAAAATCCCCAACCTGGAACTGCCCTGGGGCAGCGTCCATACCCTTATTACAGATGATCGGCTGCCGCTCGAGGCACGCGATCAGATACAGGCTCGCGGCATCAATTTGATTTGCGCGCCGGTCAGCCAGGAGAAATAGCATGTGTGGAATTGTTGGCGCAGTCGCAGAACGTAACATCACTGCCATATTGCTCGAAGGCCTCAAGCGCCTGGAATACCGTGGTTATGACAGCGCCGGCGTGGCGGTCTATACCAACGATGAAAAAATCGAGCGCACCCGTCGTCCGGGCAAAGTCAGCGAGCTGGAAATTGCACTCGAAGCCGAGCCGCTTCTCGGTCGCCTGGGTATCGCGCACACTCGCTGGGCCACGCATGGCGCGCCTTGCGAGCGCAATGCTCACCCGCATTTCTCCGGCGATCTGGCGGTGGTGCATAACGGTATCATCGAAAACCACGAAGCCCTGCGCGCACAACTCAAAGACCTGGGTTACGCGTTTACCTCGGACACTGACACCGAGGTAATTGCTCACCTGTTGAACCATAAACTCAAGGATCTGCCAGACCTGACCGTCGCCCTCAAAGCGACCGTCAAAGAGCTGCACGGTGCTTACGGTCTGGCCGTAATCAGCGCCAAGCAGCCGGACCGTCTGGTCGCGGCCCGTAGCGGCAGCCCGCTGGTCATCGGTTTGGGCATGGGCGAAAACTTCCTTGCTTCCGACCAGTTGGCCCTGCGTCAGGTCACTGACCGTTTCATGTACCTTGAAGAAGGCGATATCGCTGAGATTCGTCGCGATGACGTGCAAATCTGGGACGTCAACGGTGAAGCCGTCCAGCGTGAAACCGTGCAATATCGCGACGGTGCGGAAGCTGCCGACAAGGGCGAGTTCCGTCACTTCATGCTCAAGGAAATCCACGAGCAACCGGCCGTTGTGCAACGCACCCTCGAAGGCCGTTTGAGCCCGAATGGCGTGCTGGTGCAAGCATTTGGTCCGCAAGCTGCCGAATTGTTTGCGAAAGTGCGCAACGTGCAAATCGTCGCCTGCGGCACCAGCTACCACGCGGGTATGGTTGCCCGTTACTGGCTGGAAGAACTGGCCGGCATCCCGTGCCAGGTGGAAGTTGCCAGTGAGTTCCGCTACCGCAAAGTGGTGGTGCAGCCGGATACATTGTTTGTGACCATCTCGCAGTCAGGCGAAACCGCTGACACATTGGCCGCCCTGCGCAATGCCAAGGAGCTGGGTTTTCTCGCCAGCCTGGCCATCTGCAACGTCGGCATCAGCTCGCTGGTGCGCGAATCCGACCTGACGCTGCTGACTCAAGCGGGTCGCGAAATCGGCGTAGCCTCCACCAAAGCGTTCACCACGCAACTGGTCGGTCTGTTGCTGCTGACCCTGTCCCTGGGCCAGGTTCGCGGCACCTTGGCCGAAGGCGTTGAAGCTACTCTGGTCGAAGAATTGCGCCGTCTGCCAACTCGCCTGGGTGAAGCCTTGGCCATGGATAGCACCGTCGAGAAAATCGCCGAGCTGTTCGCCGAGAAGAACCACACGTTGTTCCTGGGTCGCGGTGCGCAATTCCCGGTAGCGATGGAGGGCGCTCTCAAGCTCAAGGAAATCTCCTACATCCACGCCGAGGCTTATCCGGCCGGTGAACTGAAACACGGTCCGTTGGCGCTTGTGGATAACGACATGCCGGTGGTTACCGTCGCGCCGAACAATGAGCTTCTTGAAAAGCTCAAATCCAACCTTCAGGAAGTCCGCGCCCGTGGCGGTGAGCTGATCGTGTTTGCTGACGAGCAGGCTGGCATGACCAATGGCGAAGGCACGCACGTTGTGCACATGCCGCACATCCACGACATCCTCTCGCCGA
>JALYPE010000911.1 GCA_030856525.1 Pseudomonadota bacterium
GATATCGCCCGGTGCAGCGGCCGCGACTTGAGTGAACATGGCCAGGGAAATATCGAAATGGTTGTTGGAGTGAGAGCCCCAGGTCAGGCCCCATTCATGACACATCTGGGCGACGCGGACGGAGCCCTGCATTGTCCAGAAATGCGGGTCGGCGAGCGGGATGTCGACCGATTGCAGCTGGATCGCGTGACCCATTTCGCGCCAGTCGGTGGCGATCATGTTGGTCGCGGTCTTCAGCCCGGTGGCGCGGCGGAATTCAGCCATGACTTCGCGACCCGAATAGCCATTTTCGGCACCACACGGATCCTCGGCGTAGGCGAGGACATGATGCTGGTCACGGCACAAACGAATGGCTTCCTTGAGCGACCAAGCGCCGTTGGGGTCGAGCGTAATACGCGCATCGGGAAAACGTTCGGCCAGTGCGGTGACGGCTTCGATTTCTGCATCGCCGCTCAGCACGCCGCCTTTGAGCTTGAAGTCGTTGAAGCCGTATTTGGCTTTTGCAGCTTCAGCAAGGCGCACCACGGCTTCAGCGGTCATGGCTTTCTCGTGACGCAGGCGGAACCAGTCGTCACCCGTATCCGACTCATTGCGGTAGGCCAGATCAGTGACGTTGCGATCGCCGATGTAAAACAGATAGCCGAGCATTTTCACTGCATCGCGTTGCTGCCCTTCACCCAACAATGCAGCGACCGGCACCTCAAGAAACTGACCCAGCAGGTCGAGCAGGGCGGCTTCCATCGCGGTCACGGCGTGAATGGTGATGCGCAAATCGAAGGTCTGCAGGCCGCGACCGGCGGCGTCCCGCGAGGCGAACGTGGTGCGCATCTGGTTGAGGATGCGTTGGTACTGACCGACCGATTGGCCGATCACCAGCCCGCGGGCGTCTTCGAGGGTTTCGCGAATACGTTCGCCACCCGGCACTTCACCCACGCCGGTATTGCCGACGCTGTCTTTGAGAATGACGATGTTGCGGGTGAAGAACGGCCCGTGGGCGCCGCTCAGGTTCAGCAACATGCTGTCGTGACCCGCAACGGGGATGACTTGAAAACTGGTGATGACCGGTGACTTGGTGCTGTTGGCGGCGTGTTCAGTGTTCATGGCAAATTCCTGCAAATGAGTTCATTCAACGATCAATAAAGGTCAGAGCGATTTGCTGACGGTCACTGTGGTTGCTGCGGCGATCGGCGGGCTCAGCAGGGACGACGATTTCGGCGAGGTCCTGGCGAAGAACACCAGAATCGCGGCCACTATCGACGTGCCGGCCAGGCCGTAGAGACCGCCCTGAATCGAGCCGGTAGTCTGCTCGAGAAAACCGAAGGTCGTTGGTGCCACGAAGCCGCCGAGGTTGCCGATCGAGTTGATCAAGGCGATAACGGCCGCGGCAATCCGTGCATCCAGGTAGCCTTGAGGAATGGGCCAGAACAGCGACGAGGCCGATTTGAAACCGATGGCGGCGAAGCAAATGGCCACGAAGGCGAAGATCGGCCCGCCGGTGGTCGAGAGGAACATGCCGGCAGCGGCAATCAGCAAGGCTGTGGCAACCCAGGCCTGCTGGAATTTGAACTTGCCGGACAACGCCGCGAAGCTGTACATCGCGATGATGGAAATCAGCCACGGAATCGAGTTGAAAAAACCGACCTGGATGTCGCTCAGGTCACCCATCTTCTTGATGATGCTCGGCAGCCAGAACGTCGCTGCATAGATCGTTAGCTGAATGCAGAAGTACAGCGCGCAGAACAGCACAATCTGCCGATCTCTGAGCAATTTACCGATCGTGGGTTTGACCGTGGTCAGCGCTTCACGCTCTCGCTGTTCCTGGTCGATGGCGCCTACCAGTGCATCCTGCTCTTCGCGGCTCAGCCACTTGGCATCATGGGGTTTGGAGTCGAGCCAGAACCACACGAAGAAGCCCAGAAACACCGACGCCAGGCCTTCGATGGCGAACATCCATTGCCAGCCCTTGAAGCCGAAGCCGTCGATCTGCAACAGGACACCCGACAGCGGCCCGGAAATCAGCGATGCAATGGCTGAGCCGCTGAGGAAAATCGCGATGGCTTTACCGCGCTCTACGCCAGGCAGCCAGCGGGTGAAGTAGTAGATCACGCCAGGGAAGAAGCCGGCTTCGGCGACACCCAGCAGGAAGCGCAGGATGTAGAAATGGGTTTCGTTCTGGATGAACGCCATCATCGTCGCGACGATGCCCCAGGTGAACATGATGCGGGTCAGCCAGATTCTCGCACCGACTTTTTGCAGCAGCATGTTGGAAGGCACTTCGAAGAGGGCATAACCGATAAAGAACAGGCCTGCGCCCAGACCGTAGGCGGCCGCACCGATACCCAGGTCGTGTTCCATGTGTGTGCGCACGAAACCGATGTTGACCCGGTCGATGTAGTTGAGGATGAACATGATGACGAAAAGCGGGAGTACGTGTCTCTTCACTTTACGGACGGCATGAGCCAGGACTGAATCTTCTGCCGGAACGGCAGACGCATTGCTTGAATTGTTCACAATTCAAAACTCCCACTGATTATTTTTATGCGGGTTTATGGTGTCAGTCATCATACAAGTAGATTTTTTGCCCCGCAACGGTGGTGGGCTGTGTTTCTTTGCATAAGGGAATAGAGTTAGCGACGCTCTTGGTTATTTGAGTAAGCGTTTATAGGGTGGCGAGCAGGAGGATCTTGCGGGAGGGGAACTTATGAAGGGGCTTTCGGTAGCTGGCAGCTTTATCCTGTCATGCTGGTTTTTGATATGTTGTCATACAAGCAATATGGCTAATCGATCCGGCTGGATGATGCCCTGCAGTGCAGGTTTGCACCGCGGGGGCTGCCGGGATCGAGGTCGCGGCGGGTACCTCAGGTCGCCACTTAGCTGAACAATCAGGGAATCAGGCGAGACTCACGCAGTTTCTCGAACACGTCGAAAAATGCTTGATCGCTCGCTTGAAAGGCAGTGAAGCCAAAGGTCCTGCTTTTCGACATGTCAGTGACCACCTCGATCGGGCGACCCAGGTCTGCATCGGTGTGCCAGGGCGAAATCAGTCGGCTGATATCCGGTTCTTTCAGCCCATGTTCGGCGACGATCTGCTGCCAGACGGTTTGGTCAACCGCCATCTGTGTCTCCAGTGGCGAGACGGTTGCGGGGAAATCAGCGGGCTGCACACCGAAATAATCGGCGATCCGGCCCCACATCCATTTCCAGCGGAACACATCGCCGTTGGTGACGTTGAAGGCCTGGTTGGCCGCTTCGGCTGTGGTGGCAGCCCACAGTTGTTGTGCCGCCAGTTGCCGCGCATCGGTCATGTCGGTGAGGCTTTCCCACTGCACACGGGAGCCAGGGAACACGAAAGGGCGGCCGGTGTGTTTGCAGACACTGGCGTAGACCGCGAGGGTGGTCGCCATGTTCATCGCGTTGCCCACGGCGACACCCGTGACGGTGTGCGGCCGGTGCACGCTCCAGGTGAAGCCGTCCTTTTCAGCGGCGGCGAACACTTCGTCTTCCTGCGCGTAATAGAAATTTTCGATGTCCAGACGACCCTGTTCTTCGCGGAACGGGGTCTGCGGCAGGCTGCCTTTGCCATAGGCTTCGAA
>JALYPE010000018.1 GCA_030856525.1 Pseudomonadota bacterium
TCGCAACACAGCCGTAACCTGCTGCTGGTGGAACGCAAGATCAATGACGACCCGCTGATCCGCCAGCGCGCGCGGATCCGCCCGATCGCCAGCCCTGAAGGTGCTTGCTGCGTAGAGCGATTGATGGAGCCGTACCCATCGATGCTGGAACGGCAATTGGCGCGGATGCATGAGCGCCGGGCTTAAGCCAGAGCCCTGATGTGGAGAAGCCCGCAGACAAATGATTGTCTGCGGGCTTTTTTATTGCCCGCTCCACCGCAATCGCTGGCAAGCCAGCGCCTACAGGTCCTGTGTTGAACTCTATATCGCGTGAAAAACACAACATCTGTAGGCGCTGGCTTGCCAGCGATGAGGCCAGCAACACGATGCAAATCTACCGCGCAGAAACAACAAAGCCCGCATCACTGCGGGCTTTGTTTTACATCCGATAACGTCAGAACCTGAACACTTCCATGTCCGTACGGATCGGCGATGCCATTGGAATCTTCGGTTGCTTGTCCTTTTCCGCCGCCGGTGCTGCAGGTTTGGCAGCGGGCTTGCGGGTTTCGGCAATCGGTGGCTGGTTGGCCAGTGGCTTGAGCGCTACCGATAACTGCTCGGCCAGACGCTGCAGCAACAAACCTTGTGCCTGGACCTGAGCAGCCGTGCCGCCCGCATGTTCTTCCTGCAAGTGAACGATGCGGTTATCGCGCACTTTGCCGCGACGATCGATCAGGCGCCATTGTGCATCAAGGATCGCCGGCTGCGACTCGCCTGAGTCCAGACGAGTAATGCTCAACAGAACCTGAACATCCGGAGTGAAGCCAGCAGTTGCCGGCGACAGCACCACGCGCTGACTGTCCAGATGCCCTGCGACCTGGCGCAGCAACAGTTGATCGATATCGGCAGACAGGCTGCCAGCCCAGCGCCCGTCGGTGGCTGCCTGCAGGCTGCCATCCGCTTGACGCTGCAGCAGGGTTTCGCGCTGCAGATAATCAGCAACAGTGACCGGACCCAGCAAAACCGCCATACCTTTGCTTTGCGCAGGCGGCGTCGGACTACCGCTGTCCAGCTGATACAGCGACACCGGTTGATGTACGCTGCAACCCGCCAGGCCAAGAACGCCGGCGAGCATCAAAATAAAAGGAAGGCGCAGAGCAGTCATCGTCCCATCCCGGTGGCCGCCACAAGGCTGACCACAGTGAAAATACTCAATAAATATGAAGAACGCTCGGCCACGCCGGCGCTGGAAAGGACATATCATCCGTGAATATGTCTCCCGACTCCAGCGCCAAAGCATCGATCCAAGCGTTATTTCGCAGATCGGGCGCTCTAGGAGAACGCTCTCGGCTAATTGAGGTTTTCGACGAGCAGTGCATCCACTCGCTGGAAGCCGCGTGGCAATTTGTTACCCCGACGGCCTCGCTCGCCTTTGTAATGTTCAAGGTCGTCCGCTTTAAGCGACAAGGTACGTTTACCGGCCTGCAGCACCAAGGTGGCGCCTTCCGGTAAAACCGCGATGTCTGTGACGTATTCTTCGCGGCTGGCCACGCGCTCACCGGAAATTCCGATGATCTTGTTGCCCTTGCCCTTACCCAATTGTGGCAGATCGCTGATCTTGAAGATCAACAGGCGACCTTCGGTCGTGACCGAGGCCAACCAGTTGTTCTCGCGATCGGACACCGGGCGCGGCAGGATAACCTTGGAATTGTTCGGCAGACTCAACAGGGCCTTGCCGGCCTTGTTCTTCGCCTGGAAGTCTTCACCCTTGACTACAAACCCGTAACCGGCGTCGGAGGCGATAACATACAGCGAATCGTCTTCCGGCATCAGCACGCACTCGAAACTTGCGCCCGGCGGCGGCGTCAGACGGCCGGTCAACGGCTCGCCCTGGCCACGGGCCGATGGCAACGTGTGCGACGGCACAGAATAACTGCGCCCGGTGGAGTCTATAAACACCGCGAACTGGTTGGAACGCCCGGGCGCCAGTGCTTTGAAACCGTCCCCGGCCTTGTAGGAAAGACCTGTAGCATCAATGTCATGCCCTTTGGCGGAGCGAACCCAGCCTTTTTCCGACAGCACGACCGTCACCTTCTCGTTCGGCAGCAGGTCGTGCTCGGTCAGCGCCTTGGCTTCCGCACGCTCGACGATTGGCGAACGACGGTCATCACCGTAGGTTTCGGCGTCCTTGATCAGCTCGGTGCGCACCAGTTTTTTCAGTTTGGCTTCGCTGGCCAACAGGGCTTGCAGCTTGGCTTGTTCCTTGAGCAGTTCATCCTGCTCGGCACGCAACTTCATCTCTTCCAGTCTCGCCAACTGACGCAAACGGGTGTCGAGAATGTAGTCGGCCTGGATTTCGCTGAGGGCGAAACGCGCGATCAATGCGGCTTTGGGATGCTCCTCGGTGCGGATGATGTGGATCACTTCATCCAGGTTCAGGTACGCAATCAGCAAACCGTCCAACAGGTGCAGGCGACGCTCGACCTTGTCGAGGCGGAATTGCAGACGGCGACGCACGGTCCGCACGCGGAATTCCAGCCACTCCACCAACAGCGCGCGCAGGTTTTTCAGCTGCGGCTTGCCGTCCAGACCAATGATGTTGATGTTGACCCGGTAGCTCGACTCCAGCTCGGTGCTGGCGAACAGATGCTGCATCAGCGCGTCGTGGTCGAAGTTTTTACGTGCGCCCGGGATGATCACGATACGGCAAGGGTTTTCGTGATCGGATTCATCACGCAAGTCGGCAATCTGCGGCGCCTTGGACGGCTTGGCCTGCATCATGGCTGCGATCTGCTCAAGCACCTTGGCGCCGGAAACCTGATGCGGCAGCGCGGTGACAATAATGTCGCCATCTTCAACGTGGTACACGGCGCGCATACGCACCGAGCCACGCCCGGTTTCGTAGATTTTCAGCAGGTCGGCGCGCGGCGTGATGATTTCCGCTTCGGTCGGATAATCCGGGCCCTGGATATGCTCGCAGAGTTGTTCAACCGTGGCTTTGGGCTCGTCGAGCAAGCGAACGCAAGCGGTCGCCACTTCGCGCAGGTTGTGCGGCGGTACATCGGTGGCCATGCCGACGGCAATGCCGGTAGTGCCGTTGAGCAGGATGTTCGGCAAACGCGCTGGCAATACCAGCGGTTCGTCGAGGGTGCCGTCGAAGTTCGGGCCCCAGTCCGCGGTGCCCTGGCCCAGCTCGCTGAGCAGCACTTCGGAATATCGCGACAGGCGTGCTTCGGTGTAACGCATGGCGGCGAAGGACTTCGGATCATCCGGCGCACCCCAGTTGCCCTGACCGTCGACCAGCGTGTAGCGGTAGCTGAACGGCTGGGCCATCAGGACCATGGCTTCGTAGCAGGCGGAGTCACCGTGCGGGTGAAACTTGCCGAGCACGTCACCGACGGTCCGCGCCGATTTCTTGTGCTTGGAGTCGGCGTCCAGGCCCAACTCGCTCATGGCGTAAATAATGCGCCGCTGTACCGGTTTCAGGCCGTCACCGATATGCGGCAAGGCACGGTCCATGATCACGTACATGGAATAGTTGAGGTAGGCACTTTCGGTGAAGTCAGCCAGCGATCGGCGTTCAATGCCGTCTAAGCTGTCTGCAAGGATGTCGCTCATGCGGGCCTCATCGGTTCGTTGTCTGGCGCAGCAGCATGGTGCCACCGCGCTGGGTAAATTCAAGTTGGTTCAGTGCGCTCATGCCGAGCAGCACCTGATTGCCTTCAAGGCCTGGAACGACAAGTCCGCGAATATCGCGCAGGACAATGTCGCCCAGTTGCAAACGCTGGATGCGGGTTCGATAGCCTTCGGTTCTGCCACTGGCGGTGCTCAGGGTCACGGCGAAACCTTTCTCCAGCTTCAGCCGTTCGGCCAGGCGGCCGGGAATAGCGACATCGGTCGCCCCGGTATCCAGCATGAAATCCACCGGCTGACCGTTGATCTGGCCGCTGGCGACGAAATGCCCCTGACTGTTGCCGACCAGTTTCACTTCGATGAAACCTTCGCCCTGCTCCGAGCTGACCACCGCATTGGGGTTCTGCTGGCGCTGCTCCCACTGACCGAAAAAACGTGTGGCCAGAAACAGCGCCGCGCACCACGCCACCACCATCAGTACGCGGCCGATGCGTTTGCCCGGCGTCTGCTGGCTCATGGCTTGGCACTCCAGCCACCTTCAGGCGCGGCGAAACGCCAGACAACCGGGCGTTTCTCGCCATCGGCGCGGGGGGTGAAATTGTTGTCGATGCCGACCCATGCGCCATCCGCGTCGATCACCAACGCTTCAGTCAGCCCGTAGGGTTGGGGATAGCGCCGATTCGGCAGCATCGCTTCATCGGCAAATGACCAGCAGCGTTCGACCTTGGCGGTTTTCGCATCGCGACGGCAGATCTCCAGGTCGAAGCGCTCAAGAGTAAACAACTTGCCATTGAACAAGGACAGATCAGAGAAATCCCGCGACACGGCTTTGGTCTTGCTGAATTGCGGCGGCTGCATTTCCTTGCCGGCTTCGCTGAGCAGCACGCAGCCGCCGTCGCAATCCCAGACAGTTTGCTTGCGCTTGAGCAGCAGCAAACCGCGCCGTTCACGCTCGGCCGCCAGCCACAGATGATCGCCGGCCGGATTGATCGCCAGGCCCTCGAACAACGAGTTGAAGTTCAGCAACAGACCACTGGCGCGCGCTTCGCGAACCAGTATCGGCGAAATCTTCAGCCATGACGCCGGGCCGAACAGCGGGACCTGCAGCACGGCGGCATGCGACTCACTGACAATGTAATGGGTGCCGATGCTGTCGCAAGTAATGCCTTCGAAATCCAGGTCGCCACCGCGAACGAAAGACGCCACCCAGGTTCGCGAACGCAACCCCCAAGGCAACCCGCTGTCGGGCACCGGCGGTGCATCGATGCGCACGGTCTCCGCTTGCCAGGTACTTTGGCGCGTATCGAGGCGGTATATCTGCCCGTCGTCGCGGTCCGACACGGTCCACAAATCCTTGCCGCACTGCGCCAACCCGGAAAGGTTGCCGCCGTGCATGCCCTCCACCGGGTGCTCGGACAACAGGCGCAACTGTGGAGCCGGTGCGGCCAACGCCGACAGCGAACTCAGAAGCAACGCACAGGCCAGGGCAAAGCCAACCCGCATCAGCCAAGAACCTCGGCCAGGTTGCCCTTGGATTCGAGCCAGGTCTTGCGATCACCGGCGCGTTTCTTCGCCAGCAGCATGTCCATCATTTCTGCGGTGGCTTCATAAGCGTCGCCGAGCGTCAGTTGCACCAGGCGTCGGGTGTTCGGGTCCATGGTGGTTTCGCGCAGCTGCGGCGGGTTCATTTCACCCAGGCCCTTGAATCGGGTCACTTGCACCTTGCCGCGTTTTTTCTCGGCGACCAGACGATCGAGGATGCCATCGCGCTCTGCTTCATCC
>JALYPE010000046.1 GCA_030856525.1 Pseudomonadota bacterium
CGATAAAGTGGCCACCCCTAAAGCCCGCTGATTCCCGCCGCCCCTGCGATTATTGCGGTTCCCTCTGATCCACTCTGATCCCTGTGGCGAGGGGACTTGTCCCCGTCCGGCTGCGAAGCAGTCGCAAACCTGCCTGCCCCTGTCTATCTGATGAACTCATGGGTCGCTTCGCAATCCTGCAATCCAGTGCAACACTTCACGAAGCCTCCAGCCAAAAAAAACGGCCAGTTTCAGCCAATCGTCAGTTTCTCCTCCCGGTTTTAAACCTTTTCGTATTTCTGTGTTCTAGTTATCACTCGGCTGTTTGCGAAGTGTGCTGTGCGCCACTAAACTGCCATCATTGAAACCGAGCCTTGACGTTATGCGTATAGACGGCCTTTCCTC
The DNA here is from genome assembly GCA_030856525.1 of Pseudomonadota bacterium. Lineage (GTDB taxonomy): Bacteria > Pseudomonadota > Gammaproteobacteria > Pseudomonadales > Pseudomonadaceae > Aquipseudomonas. The sequence continues at coordinate 385 of JALYPE010000046.1, forward strand.
TCAGTCCTACCCCATCAAGCGCAAGCCTGGCAGAGGGCGTGTGGTCGAGGACGACTCCATCGATATCGATGGCGAGCTGGAATTTCCTTCCGAGGAGCAGATGGCCGCTCGCGCCGCCAAGGCTTCTGCGCAACGTCTGAGCAATCTCCCGGCCCGTCAGCAAGACATGCTTTACCACCGCGCCATGAGCAAAAGCGTCGCGATGGCACTGGCCAGCTACCTCAGCACCGCCGGTTTTGTTGATTGGGATGCGGATGTGCTGGGCCTCGACCTGTACATCTGACGGTGCTGCCTTACTTCCTCGGCTGCCCGTCGTGGAGCGAAAGCGCCTGGCGTGATTACCTTTATCCGCCTGATGCAAAACCTGCAGAATTCCTCGGTTTCTACTCTCGAATATTCACTGCCGTGGAAGGCAATACGACTTTCTACGCGAGCCCGGCTGCATCGACGGTGCTACGTTGGGCCGAGGTCATGCCTGAGCATTTCCGTTTCACCGCCAAGTTTCCCCGCGACATCAGCCACGGTGGTGACCTACGAGAACAACTGACTGCCGCCGAGACGTTCGTGCAGTTGCTCAGTCCGTTGGGCGATCGGGTATCGCCGCTGTGGTTGCAGTTATCGAAAAGCTTCACGCCGCAGCGCTTGCCCGAATTGGCGGCGTTCATCGAAGCCATAGACCGACCCCTGGCCGTCGAAGTGCGCCACGATGAATTTTTCGCCAAAGGTGACGCCGAGCGCGCGCTCAATCGGCTGTTGCTTGAGCGTGGCGTCGAACGCATCTGCCTGGATTCGCGCGCGCTGTTCAGCTGCACATCGACCGACCCCGCCGTGCTGCACGCACAATCACAGAAACCTCGAGTCCCGCCGCGGCCGGCCGCGTTCACGCAGTTTCCGCAGGTGCGCTTCATTGGCCATCCGCAGCTGGTAGCCAATGATCCATTCCTGGAGCCCTGGGTGCAGAAATTCGCCGAGTGGATTGAAGAGGGGCGCACGCCCTACATCTTCCTGCACACCTCCGACAATTTGTTCGCAGCAAAACTCGCGCAACGTTTTCACGCACACCTGATGCTGCGTTTGCCTGGCCTGCCGCCGCTGCCTGAGTTATACAGAGAGCCCGCCGCCGAACAACTTGGCTTGCTCTGAGGCGGACTCGTCCCTTCTCAGGAGCCTGCCAATGGATGCGCAAACCCTTCGAGCCCACGCGTTCAAAGCCCTGCACCAGCGCGACGGTGCATTTGTTATTCCCAACCCGTGGGACGCCGGCTCGGCAAAAATGCTCGCCAGTCTTGGTTTCGAGGCCTTGGCGACCACCAGCGCTGGCTACGCCTTTTCTCAAGGCCGACCGGATGGTGGTCTGACGCTGGACGATACGTTGGCCAATGTTCGGGCGATCGTCGCCGCCACTGATCTGCCGGTGGCAGTCGATCTGGAAAATGGCTTCGCCGATGACCCGGCGGAATGCGCGCAGAGTATTTTGCACGCCGCCGCTGCAGGGGCCGTCGGCGGTTCGATCGAAGACGCCACGGGCCGCGAGGACGCACCGATCTACTGTTTCGAGCACGCCGTTGCGCGCATCGAAGCCGCCGTCGCTGCCGCCCGCAGCTTGCCAGTCCCCTTCACGCTAACGGCGCGGGCCGAGAATTTCCTGCATGGCAAGCCTGATCTGGACGACACCATTCGCCGCTTGCAGGCATTTGCCGAAGCCGGCGCCGATGTGTTGTACGCGCCGGGGCTGCGCAGTGCTGAAGAGGTGCTGGCGGTAGTGCGTGCCGTGGCGCCGACACCGATCAATGTGCTGATGTCCGGCGGGCTGAAACTGACGGTCGAGCAGTTGAGTGAAATGGGCGTTAAACGAATCAGCGTAGGTTCTGCGTTTGCGCTGGCCGCGTATGGCGAGTTTTTTCGCGCCGCGCAAGAGGTCAAGACGTCCGGCACCTTCGGCTTCACCTCGCGCTCCATGCCTTTCGCGCAGGCCAATCAGTTGTTCAAAGGCTGACGATGCGGTTTCGGTGGGGGCTGTGGCTGATGCTGCTGATCATTGGCGGCGCAACCTTGAGCGTCTGGCGCGGCTGGGTCACGCTACCGCCGCAGTGGAATCCGTGGGCGCCGCTGGACGTCAGGGCGGATCCCAACTTTCTGACGCGCTACAAACTGATGCAACTGCGCGATGACCCGCAACTGTGCGATCAGGTCCTGGGCACGTCCGGTCTACGCGTGGCCCGTCAGGCCGACAGCCCCGACGCGAAGTGCCCGTTGACCAACACGTTGCGCGTGCAGGGTGGCGAGGTGGCGCTGAGCAGCAGCTTCCTCGCCAGTTGCCGCCTGGCGGTGTCGTTCGCGCTGTTCGAGCGCCACGCCCTGCAACCGGCGGCTCGGGCGATGTACGGCCAATCGGTAAGCCGCGTCGATCATCTGGGCAGCTTCGCCTGTCGCAACGTTTACGGTCGCGAGAACGGTCGGCGCAGTCAACATGCCAGCGCTGACGCCTTGGACATCGCCGGATTTCGCCTGGCCGACGGCCGCGCCATCAATGTGCTGAAGGACTGGCCGAAGGATAATCAGGACGCGAAGTTTCTACGCCAGGTTCGCCAGGGCGCCTGTGACACGTTCAGTGTGGTGCTGAGTCCGGATTACAACGCTGCCCATCGCAATCACTTTCATCTCGATGTCGGCCCGTGGTCGGTCTGTCGTTGAGCTTCAGGCGGCGATGCGCAGGTTCTGCAGCACGATCGGGCGCGCCCAGCCGATGTCGAAATCGAAGTTCTTCTGTTGCTCCACCAGCTCTTCGGACGAGAACGGCGGGAAGGGTTTGTCGAGCAGGTCCAGTTCGAACTCTGCGATAGGCAGGTGCAGCGAGCGGGGCTGCGGTGCCGCGCCAGATACTGGCATTGGCTGGCCGTGAGTGAGCACGATCGGGCGAACCCAGCTGCTTTCGAAGTCCTGCTGCTTCTGTTGAGCGACGATTTCGTCTGCCGGGAACGGCGGACGCGGCTTGTCGGCCAGCTCCATCTCGAATTCGGCAATCGGCAGGAACAGCGGCTCAGGTGGTTTGACCCGGGTTTCGGTCACATTACACTCGCGTTGCGAAACGATGTGCCCGAGCAACTCGCTGCCGACGGTGGGTTCTTGCGGACTTTCGACATCAACGGGCGGGAAATTCAACGATTTCGGCAGCACATCCCCCGACTGCTCGGCCAGCGCCCGGGCAAAGAAATCCTGCCACAGGTGACTGACACCGCTCAGTGCTTGGGTATTTCGCAGGCTGTAATCGCCGTAGGGCGAAATGAAGCCTGTGAATGTAGGTTGAATGTCTGACATTTTTCTCGGTCGACGCCCAGCTCTGGCAAAATACTCGTTAGTTTTGTTATCGGCCGTTTTTGCCGATCATTAATTTTTTGAGCGTGTTTTCCCATGATTGAGCAACCTGCGGCTTGCCGCATCCATGTCGAAGCGCTGGGCGCAGCCTATCAGGCCCAGGCCGAGCAGTGGGCCGCGCGCCTGGATCTGCCGCTGCAGGTCGCCGATGGCGAATTTGCCTTGCAGGTGGGTGAGCACGGATTGCAACTGCAGCAACTGGGGCCGGACGCACCGGGGCCGGTGCGGGTGGACTTCGTCGAGGGTGGCGCGGCGCATCGCCGCTTGTTCGGTGGCGGCACGGGGCAGATGATCGCTAAAGCTGTCGGCATCGCGCAGGGCGTGCGGCCAAGGGTGCTGGATGCAACGGCGGGGCTGGGCAAAGATGCGTTCGTGCTGGCGAGTCTCGGCTGCGACATGAGCCTGATCGAGCGTCAGCCACTGATTGGCGCGTTGCTGGAGGACGGGTTGGCGCGCGGCGCGGAAGATTTCGATGTGGCATCGATCGTGGCGCGGATGCGTTTGCTCAAGGGCAATTCGATCGAAGTGATGCGCAATTGGCAAGGGGAGCCGCCGCAGGTGATCTACCTCGACCCGATGTTCCCGCACCGTGAGAAAACCGCGCTGGTGAAAAAGGAAATGCGCCTGTTTCGACCGTTGGTGGGCGATGACCCGGACGCGCCGGCCTTGCTCGAAGCTGCGCTGGCGCTGGCCAGCCACCGAGTGGTGGTGAAACGGCCGCGCAAGGCGCCGTGCATTGCCGGGCCGAAACCGAGCCACGCGCTGGATGGCAAATCCAGTCGGTATGATATTTATCCGAAGAAAGCGCTGAAGCCCTGAGACCGCGGCTCGCTCCCATACTGGAATGTGTCGAGTGAAGATCAAATGTGGGAGCGAGCCTGCTCGCGAAGGGGCCAGCCGGGACGACCGAAAGTTATCAGGCTGTCTCTGGTCGATAAGCCCGCATAAACAACCCCACCACTTCCTGCACATGGCTCTCGGCCGCCGCCCCGGTCAACGGTTCACCACAGCCATATAACAAGCGAAAATTCGCCGCACCCTTGAGCAGGCAAAAGAAATGCTCGGCGGCGTTGCGCGGCTTGTCGATGCTCAGCGCGCCAATCTGATCAACCTTGCTCAGTAGCCGCTCCATGCCCTGCAGCATGCGCTGGGGCCCCGCCTCGAAAAAAATCTGCGACAGCTTCGGATCCTGGCTACCCAAGGCCATCATCAACCGATGCAGGTTCACCGATTCGTCGCTGTTGATCAGATGGTGGAAGCCTCGTGCGATGTTGATCAACACCGCTTCCACGCTGATCCCGTCAGGCAATTCGAAAAACAGCTTAGGCAATTGCTCCTCGCACTTGGCGACAACCGCCGCCGAGAACAACGTCTCCTTGTCGTTGAAATGGCTGTAGACGGTCAGCTTTGACACGCCGGCCTCGGCAGCTACGGCATCCATGCTGGTGCTCGCATAGCCCTTGGTCAGGAAGAGAATTTTTGCCGCATCGAGGATCGCCTGGCGCTTGGCCAGATCCTTGGGGCGTCCCGGACCGTTCGAGGTTGAAGGATTGTTCGACATTATTCGCTTTTAATACTGGACTGGTGAGTTTGCTATTAATAACATACCGGCCAGTATAATTATTCCAAGCACCATTAGCGAAAGGTCCTTCACCATGTTCCGCTATGTCTTGCCCCTCGCGTTGCCAGTCGGTCTGGCTTTTTTATTGTCTGCGTGCGGGCATGAGGAGGGGCCTCAGGTCAGCGTCCGACCGGCGATGGTTGTGCAACCTGAGCCTTCGGCCCAGGCAATGGAAAGTTTCCCCGGTGAAGTGCGAGCGCGCTATGAGCCGGAACTGGCCTTCCGCATTGGTGGCAAAGTCAGCCGACGGCTGGTCGAAGAGGGACAACGGGTGAAGGCCGATCAGCCGTTGGCCGAACTCGATCCGCAGGATGTACGCCTGCAACTGGAAGCGACCCGTGCGCAGGTCACTGCTGCAGAAGCCAACCTGAGCCTGGTGCGGGCCGAGCGCGACCGTTATAAAACGCTGATGGACCGTCAGATGGTCAGTCGTTCGCTGTACGACAACTCCGAAAACCTTTACCGCTCCGGTGAAGCGCGCCTCAAGCAAATCAAAGCTGAATTCAACGTCTCGACCAACCAGGCCAGTTACGCCGTGCTGCGGGCGCCTCAGGACGGTGTGGTGGCCAAACGTGCGGTTGAAGTCGGGCAAGTGGTGGCCGCCGGGCAAACGGTGTTTACCCTGGCCACCGACGGCGAACGCGAAGTGCTGATCAGTTTGCCGGAGCAGAGTTTTGGTCGCTTCAAGGTCGGTCAGGCAGTCACCGTGGAATTGTGGACGCAACCTGATCAGCGCTTCACCGGGCGCATCCGCGAGTTATCACCCGCGGCCGATCCGAAATCGCGGACGTTCGCCGCGCGTATCGCTTTCACCGCTGGCAAGGTGCCAGCCGAGCTCGGTCTGAGCGCACGGGTTTTCATCCAGACTGCCGACGTCATTTCACTGTCGGTTCCGCTGTCTGCGGTCACCGCCGAAAACGGTGCCACCTATGTCTGGGTGCTCGGGGCCAACAACACGTTGAAGAAAGTACCGGTTCGGGTCGGTGCCTTCGGCGAAAAAACCGTGCCGGTGCTCGAAGGCCTGAACGCCAGTGACTGGGTGGTAGCCGCCGGGGTTCATGTGCTTCTGGAAGGACAACAGGTGCGGCCAGTGGATCGCTCCAACCGCGTGGTCAATCTGGCGGACAAGGAGTAATTCCCGATGGGTTTCAATCTTTCCGAATGGGCGCTGCGCAATCGCCAGATCGTACTGTTCCTGATGATCCTGCTCGCAGTTGTCGGCGCACTTTCCTACACCAAGCTGGGGCAAAGCGAAGATCCGCCGTTCACCTTCAAGGCCATGGTCGTGCGCACGATCTGGCCGGGGGCGACCGCGGAAGAAGTCTCGCGGCAGGTCACTGAACGCATCGAAAAGAAGCTGATGGAAACCGGTGAGTACGAACGCATTGTGTCGTTCTCGCGCCCCGGTGAATCCCAGGTGACGTTTATTGCCCGCGATTCCATGCATTCGGTGGATATTCCCGAGCTTTGGTATCAGGTGCGCAAGAAGGTCAGTGACATCCGTCACACCCTGCCTCCGGGTGTTCAGGGGCCGTTCTTCAATGATGAATTCGGTACCACGTTCGGCAATATCTACGCGTTGACCGGCGACGGTTTTGACTACGCGGTACTCAAGGACTACGCCGACCGGGTGCAGATCCAGCTGCAACGGGTCAAGGATATTGGCAAGGTCGATCTGTTGGGGCTGCAGGACGAGAAGATCTGGGTCGAATTGTCCAACGTCAAACTCGCCACCCTGGGTTTGCCACTGGCGGCGGTGCAGCAGGCACTACAGGAGCAGAATGCGGTGTCGACGGCGGGTTTTTTCGAAACCACCAGCGAACGATTGCAGCTACGGGTGTCGGGGAATTTTCAGACAGTTGAAGAGATAAAGAACTTCCCGATCCGCGTCGGCGATCGCACGTTCCGTATCTCCGACGTCGCCAATGTGCGGCGCGGTTTCAACGATCCTCCCGCGCCGCGCATGCGTTTCATGGCCGAAGATGCGATCGGTCTGGCCGTGGCCATGAAGGACGGTGGCGACATTCTGGTATTGGGCAAAGCGCTGGAGGTCGAGTTCGCACGGATCCAGAAAAATTTGCCGGCGGGCATGCAACTGCGCAAGGTCTCCGATCAACCGGCAGCGGTGAAAACCGGTGTGGGAGAATTCGTTCAGGTGCTGGTAGAAGCCCTGGCGATTGTGTTGCTGGTGAGCTTCTTCTCACTCGGTGTGCGCACCGGCATGGTGGTCGCGCTGGCGATTCCGCTGGTGTTGGCGATGACCTTTGCCTGCATGTATTACCTTGGCATCGGCTTGCACAAGATTTCCCTCGGCGCGCTGGTACTGGCGTTGGGGCTGCTGGTGGACGACGCAATCATCGCCGTGGAAATGATGGCGATCAAAATGGAGCAGGGCTTCGACCGGGTGAAGGCCGCGAGTTACGCCTGGACCAGCACCGCGTTCCCGATGCTCACCGGCACGCTGATCACCGCCGCCGGTTTCCTGCCAATCGCCACCGCGCAGTCGGGCACCGGTGAATACACCCGCTCCATCTTCCAGGTAGTGACCATCGCGCTGCTGGCATCGTGGGTAGCGGCGGTGGTTTTTGTACCTTATCTGGGCGAAAAACTGCTGCCGGATCTGGCGAAAATTCACGCCGCCAAACACGGCACTGCCGATGGCGAGTTTGACCCTTATGGCACGCCGTTCTATCAGCGTGTCAGGCGAATGGTGGAGTGGTGCGTGCGGCGCCGTAAAACCGTGATCGTGCTGACCGTGGCGTTGTTCGTTGCGTCTGTCGTGCTGTTCCGATTTGTCCCACAACAGTTCTTCCCGGCGTCCGGTCGTCTGGAGTTGATGGTCGACTTGAAACTGGCCGAGGGCGCGTCCCTGAGCAACACCGCCGATGAGGTCAAACGCCTGGAGGCGCTGCTCAAGGACCACGCGGGCATCGACAACTACGTGGCCTATGTCGGCACCGGTTCTCCGCGATTTTACCTACCGCTCGATCAGCAACTTCCTGCAGCGAGCTTCGCCCAGTTTGTCGTCCTTGCAAAAACCATCGAGGAGCGCGAGACGCTGCGCCTGTGGCTGATTGAAACGCTCAATGAACAATTCCCGACCCTGCGCTCTCGCGTCACTCGACTGGAGAACGGCCCGCCCGTGGGTTATCCGGTCCAGTTTCGGGTAACCGGTGAGCACATCGAGGAAGTCCGTGCCCTGGCAAGAAAAGTCGCGGCCAAGGTTCGCGAGAATCCGCATGTGGTGAATGTCCATCTCGACTGGGAAGAACCGAGCAAGGTGGTCTACCTGAACGTAGATCAGGACCGCGCCCGGGCGCTCGGGGTGAGCACGGCGAACCTGGCGAAGTTTCTGCAGAGCTCGCTCACGGGTTCCAGCGTCAGTCAGTATCGCGAAGACAACGAGTTGATCGAGATTCTGCTGCGCGGCACGGTGCATGAGCGTACCGAACTGTCATTGCTGCCGAGCCTCGCGGTGCCCACTGATAACGGTCGCAGCGTAGCGTTATCGCAGATCGCCACGCTCGAATACGGTTTTGAAGAAGGCATTATCTGGCATCGCAATCGGCTGCCTAACGTGACGGTCCGCGCTGATATTTATGGCAAGCAGCAACCGGCGACGCTGGTGCAGCAGATCATGCCGACGCTCGATCCGATTCGCGCGCAGCTGCCGGATGGCTACTTGCTGGACGTGGGCGGCACGGTAGAGGACTCGGCGCGCGGGCAGAATTCGGTGAAGGCCGGGGTGCCGCTGTTTATCGTCGTGGTGCTGACGTTGCTGATGCTGCAACTGCGAAGTTTCTCACGCACTGTGATGGTGTTTCTGACGGCGCCACTTGGGTTGATCGGGGTGACGTTGTTTCTGATGGTGTTTCGTCAGCCATTCGGCTTCGTGGCGATGCTGGGGACGATCGCGCTGTCGGGGATGATCATGCGTAATTCGGTGATTCTGGTGGATCAGATCGAGCAGGACATCGCGGCGGGGCTGAAGCCTTGGCAGGCGATTATCGAGGCGACAGTGCGACGCTTTCGGCCGATCGTTCTGACGGCGCTGGCGGCTGTGCTGGCGATGATTCCGCTGTCACGCAGTGTGTTTTTCGGGCCGATGGCGGTGGCGATCATGGGCGGGTTGATCGTGGCTACGGCGTTGACGTTATTGTTTTTGCCGGCATTGTATGCGGCTTGGTTCAGGATCAAGAAAGACCCGTCCTGAATTTGTGTAGGAGCAAAGCTTGCCCGCGATGGCGGTGTGTCATTTCACTCAGACAGCGAACGACTCACGGCCATCGCGAGCGAGCTTGCTCCTACGGGACTGGTGCTAAATGCAAAATCTGCGGTTGGCCCAAAATCCTGTAGGAGCCGGGCTTGCCCGCGATGGCGATGTGTCATTCAACTCAGACAATGACTGACCCACCGCCATCGCGAGCAAGCTTGCTCCTACGGG
>JALYPE010000069.1 GCA_030856525.1 Pseudomonadota bacterium
CTGCACCGCACGGTAGCGCCAAGCATTACTGCGCTTTTCGCGCCGGGCATGAACCACGAAGCGGCGTTCGAGCTGGGCATGGGTTTCACCAACATGGCTTATGCGATCCCCAACGTGCGCCTGGAAAACCCCGAAGCCGTGGTTCACACGCGGGTCGGCTGGTATCGCTCGGTGTCGAACATTCCTCACGGTTTCGCCATTCAGAGCTTTGTCGATGAGCTGGCGCACAAGGCCGGGCAGGACCCGCTGAAGTATCAGATCAAACTGCTCGGCCCGGACCGTCAGATCGATCCGCGCACCTTGAGCGAAGAATGGAACTACGGTGAATCGCCGGAGCGTTATCCGATCGATACCCGGCGCATGCGCGCGGTTCTGGAAACCGCAGCCAAAGCCGCCGGTTGGGGGCGTCAGTTGCCGAAGGGCCGCGGTCTTGGTCTGGCCGTGCATTACAGCTTCGTGACTTACGTGGCGGCAGTGATTGAAGTCGAGGTCAAGGACGACGGCACGTTGATCGTGCACAAGGCAGATATTGCGGTGGACTGCGGTCCGCAGATCAACCCTGAGCGGATTCGCTCGCAGTTCGAAGGCGCTTGCGTCATGGGCCTGGGCAACGCGGTACTGGGTGAAATCAGCTTCAAGGACGGCAAGGTTCAGCAAGACAACTTCCACATGTACGAAGTGGCGCGGATGTCGCTGGCGCCGAAGGAAATCGCTGTGCATCTGGTGACGCCACCAGGGGACGTGCCGTTGGGCGGTGTCGGTGAGCCCGGTGTGCCACCGATTGCGCCAGCGCTGTGCAATGCAATTTTCGCCGCCACCGGCAAGCGTATCCGCGACCTGCCCGTGCGTTATCAGCTGCAAGGCTGGCAGAAGGCTGACGCCTGATGGACAGCGTCGATCTGAACGTCCTGCGCAGCGTCCTCGAATGGCGCCGCGCCGGCCAGCGAGTGGTGTTGTACAGCGTGGTCCAGACCTGGGGCACCGCGCCTCGGGCGCCGGGTGCCATGCTGGCGCTGCGCGAGGATGGCGTGGTGATCGGCTCGGTGTCCGGTGGCTGCGTCGAGGATGATCTGATCGCCCGTCTGCACGACGGCCGCATTCCAGCCGACGGGCCGCCGGTGCAACTGATCACTTACGGCGTGACGCGCGAGGAGGCGGCACGTTTTGGTTTGCCGTGCGGCGGCACTTTGCGCCTGACCGAAGAGCGCGTTGGCGATCCGCAATGGGTCGACGAATTGCTGGCACGCTGCGAGGCGCATGAAATCGTTGCGCGCTCGCTGGACCTGGCGACCGGCGAAGTAACGCTTTCAGATGCGGACAAATCCGATGCGCTGAGTTTTGACGGCAATACCCTGCGTGCGATTTATGGTCCGCGCTGGCGGTTGTTGCTGATCGGCGCCGGACAGCTTTCACGTTATGTCGCAGAAATGGCCCGGTTGCTGGATTTCGAAGTGTTGATCTGCGATCCGCGCACCGAATTCGTCTATGGCTGGGAAGAACAGCACGGTCGTTTTGTTTCCGGCATGCCGGATGAAGCGGTGCTCAACATTCAGACCGACGATCGCACGGCGATTGTCGCGCTGACCCACGATCCGCGCCTGGATGACATGGCGCTGCTGACGGCGCTCGACTCCAGGGCTTTTTATGTCGGTGCACTGGGCTCGCGGGTCAACTGCCTGAAGCGGCGCGATAACCTGGCTCAGCTGGGCTTGTCAGCCGAGGCCATCGGGCGCTTGCACGGCCCGATCGGTCTGCACATCGGCAGTCACACCCCGGCGGAGATCGCTTTGTCGTTGCTGGCCGAAATCGTGGCGATCAAGAACGGCGTCGAGCTCAAGCAGAAAAAGCCCTTGCAGGAGACTGTATGAGCGAAGCCATTGGCGTGATCGTGTTGGCGGCGGGGCAGGGCTGTCGTTATCGCCAGGTGGCCGGTGCCGACAAGGATAAATTGCTGGCCGACTGTACCGGGCGTGACGGCACAGTGCGCTCGGTGATCGAGCACGTGCTGATGAGTGTGCCGGTTTCTCTGGAAAAGCGCGTGCTGGTCACGACCGAAGATCGCCCGCAGGTGATTCGCATGGCGCAGGCGTATGGTTTCGAGACCGTGCTGATCGAATCGACGGGCATGGGCGACAGCATCGCGGCAGGGGTGGCGGCGTGTGCCCAGCTCGGTGGCTGGTTGATTGTATTGGGGGACATGCCGTTTGTGCTGCCCTCTACGGT
>JALYPE010000085.1 GCA_030856525.1 Pseudomonadota bacterium
GTGCCTGGGTGGGCGGCAGCGTCATCGCCCACGGTTTCGGCCTGACCAGCGTGCCACTCGCGGCAGCCGCCCTGGCGGTGCTCGCCCTGCTTGTCACGCTGATTACCTTCCGCCAGGGCGGAACGCCCGCACTGGCCACTGCGACTCACTGATCTTTAAAGAGAGAACCTTCATGACGACTATTTTTGACCCTATCAAACTCGGCGACGTCGAACTGGCCAACCGCATCATCATGGCCCCGCTCACCCGCTGCCGCGCCGACGAAGGCCGCGTGCCAAATGCGCTGATGGCCGAATATTACGTTCAGCGCGCCTCCGCCGGCCTGATCCTCAGCGAAGCTACCTCGGTGACGCCGATGGGCGTTGGCTACCCGGACACACCGGGCATCTGGTCCAACGACCAGGTGCGTGGCTGGTCCAATATAACCAAGGCGATCCACGGCGCCGGCGGCAAGATTTTCCTGCAGCTGTGGCACGTCGGGCGCATCTCCCACGAGTCGTACCTGAACGGAGAAGCACCGGTTGCGCCAAGCGCCATTCAGCCAAAAGGCCACGTCAGCCTGGTACGTCCACTGGCCGATTACCCGACGCCACGCGCGCTGGAAACCGCTGAAATCGCCGACATCGTCGACGCTTACCGCACCGGTGCCGAGAACGCCAAGGCCGCCGGTTTTGACGGCGTGGAAATCCACGGCGCCAACGGTTACCTGCTCGACCAGTTCCTGCAAAGCAGCACCAACCAGCGTACCGACCACTATGGCGGCTCCCTGGAAAACCGGGCGCGCCTGTTGCTCGAAGTGACTGACGCCGCGATCGACGTCTGGGGCGCTGGCCGTGTTGGCGTGCACCTGGCACCGCGTGCCGACTCCCATGACATGGGCGACGACAACCTGGCGGAAACCTTCACCTACGTCGCCCGCGAACTGGGCAAACGCGGCATCGCCTTCATCTGCTCGCGGGAAAAAGAAGCAGGCGACAGCCTCGGCCCACACTTGAAGGAAGCGTTCGGGGGCCCCTACATCGCCAACGAACGTTTCACCAAGGACAGCGCCAACGCTTGGCTGGCCAGCGGCAAAGCCGACGCAGTGGCCTTCGGTGTGCCCTTTATCGCCAACCCGGACCTGCCTGCTCGCCTGAAGGCCGATGCTGCGCTGAACGAGCCGCGCCCTGAGTTGTTTTATGCAAAAGGCCCGGTCGGTTACATCGACTATCCAGTGATGTAATTTTCGCCGATGTAAAAAACCCCGCGTCGAAAGATTCGGGGTTTTTTTTATTCAGGAGGACTGATTCTTTAGAACGTTCACATTCAGAAAATAACATTCGCTATTCATCTCCTAGCTGCACACAGATACTCGGCCAGCAGTAAAAAACCACACATTAAATAGTCAAAAGGAATTGATATGAGCAACTATGATATTGGTGAGAACGCCTACCTGGGCTCCTCGGAAAACCATCATGAAAACGGCAGGCCGCTGCCCAGCCACGAAGAGCAAGATCAAGCGCAGAGCTCACCGCAAAGCGGGTTTCGCGAGACGCTGAAAGAGGCAAAGGCTGAAGAACCGGGCGTCTGGGAAAAAGTCAGACGTGTCAACTCGCACAGCCACGTCATGCTCTATCTCTACAATGGCACCTCAGAGACATTTAAACTTTCGTCGGCGAGTTGGGGAATCGGTGGCGATGTTGAAAGTTACTCGATAGCGCCATGGGACTATATGCAGTTCGTGCTTCGTGAAGACATTCCTTACTTTGCCAAAGGCAGAACTTCCACTCAGGCACAACATAACTTCATCTATCAAAGCCACAATCACGCTTTTGAGTTCTCAACCCGGCTGTGGGTAAGGAAGGAACATTCCGCTTTTTCCTTCAATCCACCCACAGTTCCGCTGCGAGAGAACACCGTCAAATCCATCGGCAAGAAGCCGCTGCATTGCTCTTCGCGGATCATCCGGGCTGAGCCGGCCAAGCCTTATCACTACGGCGTGGTGATTAGCCTGGGCGCCGATTACTGAGGTTCACTGTGCCTTGAGCGGCAGCCAGATTTCCAGCACGCCGGTGTTGAGCCTGGGATTGAAATCCTCGCTGTAACGCTCGAATTCCGGCGCGTCTGCGGCCTCGCGGCCCGATTGAGGAAGCCAGGTTTTCCAGATGTACTGAAACGTCTCGGGCAAGGTTTTCAGCGAGCCCTTGTGCTCGAATATCGCGTACTGCTGCGGCTGCACTTCGACCCAACGGAATTTTTCCGGCAGATCGTCGAGCTTGTCGATTTCCACGCCAGCGATGTATTCAAAACTGCCCTGCCCGTCCGGATTGCAGCAGATGCCGTACGTCACTTCGTTCTTTTGCCCGGGAATGTTGCCGATCTCTGGAATGAATTTTTCCCAAAGGTCGGGAATATCCCGGGTGGTCTCTGCGGTGAAGCGCCCGCCGTATCCCGCGATCAGCATGAAATGGCCGTGTTCGATGCGCGGTTCTGCCTGCGTTTGCTCATCCATGACGCGACTCCTCAATCAAAGAATGGGTTCGGCTGGGAGTATAGAAGCCAAACCCGATTCGCCCAGTTATAAGCCATGCCACTGCTCGACCGCACCTGGACCGATAAACTCGTTGTACCCGGAAAGGATCACGTACACCGCGAAATAGCAGAAGATCGCCGCAGAGGCCATGTACGAATAACGCAGTAGTTTGTCCCCCAGCAATTTGCCGCCATGGCTCGCGGCCAGGCATAAACCGACGCACCAGAGTACGCCTGCACACAGGAACCCACTTAGAAACAGCACCGAGCTGAGTGTGCCACCGCCGCCCGAGCGGGCGATCAGGGTGCCGCCAACCGCTGCAAACCAGAGAATTGCGCTGGGCGAAGACATCGCCAGAAAGATCCCGCGGAAAAACGCTTTGCGGTGCGAGTTTTGCCCGACTTCCGCACTCTGCGCCAATACCGCTTCATGATGAATGGCCGAATAGATCATCTTCGCGGCGAAATACATCAGCAAGGCCGAACCGCCGATCCAGAGCACCCAGCGTACAGTCTCGTATTGCAGCAGCACGGTCATGCCGGCCAGCGCCAGCACGGCGTAGATCAAGTCGCCGACGCACGTTCCCAGGCCCAGCGCGAAACCCTGGAAATAGCCCCGTTGCATCGCCAGGGTGATCATCGCGATATTGGCCACGCCAATGTCCAGGCACAGCGAAAGGCTCAGCAAGAAGCCACTGGTAAATTCCATCAACGCCCATCCTTCGGACAAATTTGTTTACAGGGAGGCTGGACAGTCTGCCACAGCTGCCCTTACATTCCGCCACAGGCCACCGCAGTGGCCAGCGTCGCTCGGACGGTTCCGGGCGCTTACG
>JALYPE010000091.1 GCA_030856525.1 Pseudomonadota bacterium
CTTCCAGGTTGTGGCAGCTGCTTGGGGGATCAGCTGCCGCGGTACGTGGAATAGCTGTAAGGCGAAATCAGTAGCGGAACATGGTAGTGGTCCTGCTCTGCCGAGATGCCGAATCGCAGCACCACCACATCCAGAAACGCCGGCTCCGGCAACTGGACACCACGGGCGCGGTAGTAATCGCCCGCATGAAACTGAACCTGATAGACCCCGGAACGGTAGTCATCGCCTTGCAGCAGCGGTTGATCGACACGGCCATCGCTGTTGGTTGTCGCAGTGGCGACCAATTCCAGCTGCGAACCTTCAACGCGGTACAACTCGACCTTGATCGAGCTGCCCGGGCAACCGTGTGCAGCGTCCAAAACGTGTGTTGTCAAACGTCCCATTGATTCTGCGCGCCTGCCTGCGTGGAGCAGTCAGACCTCGCGCCTCCCGAAGTCAGATGAAAGGAGACCGCACCGATTCGGAGCACGAAAAGCTGCGGCGAGCGACTGATTAAGACATTTTTCATAAAAATTGTACACAATAAAAAACGACATTTTTCTCTTCGTCAGCGTCGTCCTTTTCACCCAACGCAAAACCGCCCCGCCCCATGCCTTTAAAGTGCCTTCCGTCCACGAACTGACCCATCAGGCAGGTTTCTTGCAATATCATGCAATGCAGACCTTCGAGGAAAAATGCAGAAATACAGGCTTACAAAGTGGATATAAAGTTGTATACAATCAGCCCATCGCTGTGACGCCAGCCTGCTCGCTGTTCTCTGGCCGCCACGCAACCTGTCAACACGAACAAGAAGGAAGACTGCAGTGAGCGCTGACTACCCACGCGACCTGATCGGTTACGGCAGTAACCCTCCTCATCCACACTGGCCCGGCAATGCCCGGATCGCCCTGTCGTTCGTGCTCAACTACGAAGAAGGCGGCGAGCGCAACATCCTGCACGGCGATAAGGAATCCGAAGCGTTCCTCTCGGAGATGGTCTCTGCGCAGCCGCTGCAAGGCGAGCGCAACATGAGCATGGAATCGCTTTACGAGTATGGCAGCCGTGCCGGCGTCTGGCGGATTCTGAAACTGTTCAAGGAATTCGACATTCCGCTGACCATCTTCGCCGTGGCCATGGCCGCCCAGCGTCACCCGGATGTGATCCGCGCGATGGTCGATGCCGGCCACGAGATCTGCAGCCACGGCTACCGCTGGATCGACTACCAGTACATGGATGAGGCGCAGGAACGCGAGCACATGCTCGAAGCGATCCGCATCCTCACCGAAATCACCGGCGAACGCCCTTTGGGCTGGTACACCGGCCGCACCGGGCCGAATACCCGTCGCCTGGTAATGGAAGAAGGTGGTTTTCTCTACGACTGCGATACCTACGACGACGACCTGCCCTACTGGGAACCCAACAATCCGACCGGCAAGCCGCACCTGGTGATCCCCTACACGCTGGACACCAACGACATGCGGTTCACCCAGGTCCAGGGTTTCAACAAGGGTGACGATTTCTTCGACTACCTCAAAGACGCTTTCGACGTGCTGTACGCCGAGGGTGCCGAAGCGCCGAAGATGCTTTCGATCGGCCTGCATTGCCGTCTGATCGGCCGTCCGGCGCGTCTGGCCTCACTGAAACGCTTTATCGAATACGCTAAAAGTCATGAACAGGTGTGGTTCAGCCGTCGCGTCGACATCGCTCGCCACTGGCACGCAACCCACCCGCAGCAAGAGGCCGCACAATGAGCCATTTTCAAACACTGAAGCCCTCGACCCTGAGCCGCGACGCCTTCGTCAACGCCTTCGCCGACATCTACGAACATTCGCCATGGGTGGCCGAAAAGGCTTTCGACCTGGGCCAGGACACCTCGATCGACGACATCGAAACCCTGCACCAGCGCATGAGCGACATCCTGTTGAGCGCCGATCACGCCAGTCAACTGGCTTTGATCAACGCTCACCCGGACCTGGCCGGCAAAGCTGCCGTCCAGGGCCAATTGACCGAAGCCAGCACCAATGAACAGGCTGGCGCCGGTATTCACCAATGCACGGCCGAAGAGTTTTCTCGCTTCACCGAGCTGAACGACGCCTACAAAGCCAAGTTCAAGTTTCCCTTCATCATGGCGGTAAAAGGCAGCAACCGGCATCAGATCCTCGCGGCGTTCGAAACGCGCATCCACAACTCGGTCGACACCGAATTCAAATGCGCGCTGGCGGAGATCAACAAGATCGCCCTGTTCCGATTACTGACCCTATAGCGAGCCTGGCCGGGGCGACACTGAACGCATACGTTGCCCAGCGCCTTGCAAGCATCCCAAGCCAACTTATTAAAGGCAGACAAGAAGAATGAAAGCTTACGCCGTACCTTTCGAGAAGTTCGTCAACCTGGCCGATGCCCGTCTGGGCACCAAAATCATCTCGGTCACCGATGACTGGTTCGCAGACGCCAACCGTCTGTTCCAACCGACCCCGGCCGTGTGGAAGGAGGGCGTGTTCGATGACAACGGCAAGTGGATGGACGGCTGGGAGTCGCGCCGCAAGCGTTTCGAAGGCTACGACAGCGCAGTGATTCGTCTGGGCGTACCCGGTTCGATCAAAGGCGTGGACATCGACACCTCATTCTTCACCGGCAACTTCCCGCCGTCGGCTTCGCTGGAAGCCTGCTTCCTGGCGTCGGGCGAGCCCGACGAAAACACCCAATGGACTGAAGTGCTGTCCGCTGTCGAGCTGCAGGGCAACAGCCATCACTACCACGAAATCAGCAACGAGCAATCGTTCAGCCACCTGCGTTTCAACATCTACCCGGATGGCGGCGTGGCGCGTCTGCGCGTTTACGGCATTCCGTTCCGTGACTGGTCGGCTGTCGGCGACAACGAGCAGGTCGACCTGGCCGCTGCCCTTAACGGTGGCCGCGCCCTCGCCTGCTCCGACGAACACTTCGGCCGCATGAGCAACATCCTCAACCCGGGCCGTGGCATCAA
The DNA here is from genome assembly GCA_030856525.1 of Pseudomonadota bacterium. GTDB lineage: Bacteria > Pseudomonadota > Gammaproteobacteria > Pseudomonadales > Pseudomonadaceae > Aquipseudomonas. The sequence continues at coordinate 2,966 of JALYPE010000091.1, forward strand.
CATGGGCGATGGCTGGGAAACCGCACGTCGTCGTACCCCGGGCAATGACTGGGTCATCGTGGCGCTGGGTCACCCGGGCGAGATCGAGAAGATTGTCGTCGAC